>JAISEE010000034.1 GCA_031264325.1 Endomicrobium sp.
TTCTCTAAAGTGACACCTTCTCTAAAGTGACACCTTCTCTAAAGTGACACCTTCTCTAAAGTGACACCTTCTCTAAAGTGACACCTTCTCTAAAGTGACACCTTCTCTAAAGTGACACATTCTCTAAAGTGACACCTTCTCTAAAGTCACACCTTCTCTAAAGTGACAACTTCTCTAAAGTGACACCTACTCTAAAGTGACACCTTCTCTAAAGTGACACCTTCTCTAAAGTGAATGATAATTGATAATTTTTAAAGTAAAATATAAACTTGATTTAAAATAGTTTATATTTATAAATATAAACTTTAAATATAATTATATTTAACTTTAATGTTAATAACTTTATAAAAAATTCATCGTACTTAACATAATATATATTATCGGACATAAATATTTTCACACAAAAAAATAAATGTCAAATTTTTATTCTTAGTTTTTAAAACCAAAAAGAAATAGATAGAAAAAAAGAAAGAAATAGATAGAAAAAAAGAAAGAAATAGATAGAAAAAAAGAAAGAAATAGATTTATTTTTATATCAATCCATTTTTTATAAGAGTTTCTGCTATTTGTACCGCATTTAAAGCAGCACCTTTAAGCAAATTATCTGAAACAACCCAAAACGTCAAAGCATTATTTTTAGTTGAAATATCAGCTCGTATTCTTCCTACATATGTAGTCTGTATATTTTCAGCAAATAAAGGCATAGGATATTTTTTACTTTCTTCAAGTTCGTCAATCAATTGAATGCCTTCGGCTTTTGATAACAACTCTCTGGCTTTTTGTGGCAAAATAGGTTTTTCTGTTTCAATCCAAACATTTTCGGAATGAGAACGGAATACAGGTACTCTTACACACGTTGCACTGACTCCTATTGAATTATCTCCCATAATTTTTTTAGTTTCATTAGCCATTTTCATTTCTTCTTTTGTATAACCATTATCTGTAAAAACATCTATTTGTGGTATTAAGTTAAATGCGATTTGGTATTGAAATTTATTATTAGTTATAGGCTTTTTTTTAGCCCAAGCTTTTATTTGTTCTGTAAGTTCATTAATTCCCTTTTGCCCAGCTCCTGAAACAGATTGATATGTTGAAACTATAACTCTCTTAATTTTTGCAAAGTCATGAATAGGTTTCAATGCTACAACCATCTGGATGGTTGAACAGTTAGGATTTGCTATAAGTTTTTTATCTTTTTTTAAGTCATGAGGATTTACTTCAGGAACTACCAATGGGATATCTTTTTTCATGCGCCAAGCGCTAGAGTTGTCTATTACAAAACAACCGTCAGCTGTAAAATAGGGAGCAAACTCTTTAGAAACCGATGCTCCTGCACTAAAAAGAGATATGTCTATACCCTTTCCATTTTTTTTAGTGAGCAAGTCAACTGTTATTTTTTTACCATTATATGTTAATTTTTTGCCCATAGAGCGTTCAGAAGCTAAAAATTTTATACTTTCAATAGGAAAATTTCTACTTTCAAGCATTTTTATCATTTCAAGCCCAACTGCGCCTGTCGCACCGACAACTGCTACTTTAAATTTTTTCATTTTTATCCTCGTGTAAAATAAAAACTACTTTACTTTTTATTAAAGAATAAAATCTTTTATTAAATATAAGAGGCTATTAAATCACCGACTTCTGTTGTTGAAAGTCCCATTTTGCCTGCAGACATGCTTTTAATTTTACCTGATTCCAAAGCTTTAGTTATGGCATTATCTATATCTTTTGCTGCTTCTATTTCACCAAGAATATCCAACATCATTACTCCCGCGTTAATTGCAGCTATAGGATTAATAATGTTTTGTCCTGTGTATTTAGGAGCAGAACCACCCATGGGCTCAAACATAGATACGCCTTCTGGATTAATATTTCCACCTGCAGCTACACCAATTCCACCTTGAATCATTGCTGCAAGATCTGTTATGATATCACCAAAAAGGTTATCTGTAACAACTACGTCAAACCATTCTGGATTTTTTATAAACCACATGCAGATAGCATCAACATTAGCATAGTCGCATTTTATTTGAGGGTACTCTTTTGCTATATCATTAAAAGACCGTTGCCATAAATCTGAAGCATAAGTTAATACATTGGTTTTTCCACAAAGTGTAAGTTTGTTGTTTTTTGCTCTTTTTTTTGCAAATTCAAAAGCGTAACGAATACATCTTTCAACACCAAATCTAGTATTTATAGATTCTTGTGTAGCCACTTCATATGGTGTGTTTTTTCTTAGGAAACCACCTGCGCCAGCATATAAACCTTCTGTATTTTCGCGAATAATTACCATGTCTATGTCTGAAGAGTTTTTATTTTTTAATGGTATTTCAACATTAGGATATAGTTTTACTGGACGCAAATTTATATATTGATCTAATTCAAAACGAAGTTTTAAAAGAATTCCTTTTTCAAGAATTCCTGGCTTCACATCAGGATGTCCTATAGCTCCAAGGTACATAGCGTCAAATTTTTTAAATTCTTTAATCATGTCCTCAGGAAGAACTTCTCCAGTTCTTAAATATCTTGCTCCGCCAAGATCATAATTTACAAATTCAAATTTAAAATTTTTCTTATTTGCAATAGCTTCTAAAACTTTTACCCCTTCTCTTATTACCTCAGGTCCTGTGCCATCTCCATGCAAAAGAGCTATTTTATATGCCTTTAACATTTTACCTCACCCTCTCCTATTTTATTTATAATTAAAATTTATCTCTTATTTTCTTTACTAGAGTTTATACTATTTTTTAATATACTCCAACAACCCACCAGCCCTAATAATTTTTTGCATAAATTCAGGAAATGAGTGCGATTGATAGGTTTTATTTTTGGTTATATTATATATAGTGCCTTTATTTAAGTTTATTTCTATTTCTTCACCATTTTTTATTGACTTTACAGCCTCCTCAGATTCTAAAATAGGAAGGCCTATATTTATTGAGTTTCTAAAGAATATTCTTGCAAAAGAATATGCTATTACAGCAGACACGCCTATAGCTTTAATTGATATAGGAGCATGTTCTCTTGAAGAACCGCAACCAAAGTTATTTTCAGCTACTATTATGTCGCCTGGCTTAACATTTTTAACAAAATTTTTATCAATGTCTTCCATGCAGTGTTTTGCAAGTGTTGCATGGTCTGTTGTATTTAAGTATCTTGCAGGTATTATTTCATCTGTATTTACATTGGAACCATATTTATGAACGTTTCCTTTTAGTATTATGTCTAGCATATTTTTTCCTTTCCAGATAGTATATTTACTTTATCTCATCAGGCGTTGCAATGTATCCTTTTATTGCCGATGCAGCAGCCACGGCTGGGTTTGCCAAAAATACTTGAGACTGAACATGTCCCATTCTGCCAATAAAATTTCTATTTGTCGTTGAAACACATTTTTCTCCTGAAGCAAGTATCCCCATATGTCCACCTAAACAAGGTCCGCATGTAGGGGCAGAAACAATGGATCCTGCATCTATAAATATTTTAAGTAATCTTTCTTTTAGTGCTTGAGAATAAGTTGCAGGTGTTGCTGGAATTATTATAGCTCTTACATTAGGATTTATTTTTTTTCCTTTTTTTATGACCGAAGCCGCAATTCTTAAATCTTCAATCCTACCATTGGTGCAAGAACCTATCACAACTTGGTCTATGTACGTTTTTTTAATATCTTTAACTGCTTTTGCATTAGATGGCAAGAAAGGCAATGCAACTTGAGGCAGAATTTTGCTACAGTCTATTTCATAAGTTTTTAAATAGATTGCGTCTTTGTCGCTTTCATAAAATTTGTATTTCCTTATCGCTTTTTTTATTACATATTTTTCAGTTATTTCGTCAGGTGTAAATATGCCGTTTTTTCCACCAGCTTCTATAGCCATATTTGCTATTGTAAATCTATCAGCCATATTGAGCTTTTTGCATATCGGCCCAGCAAATTCCATAGAATTATAAAGTGCTCCATCTACACCTATGAGGCTTATTATGTATAGAATAATATCTTTTCCGCTTACCCATTTGTTTAGTTTACCCTTTAAAATGAATTTAATTGAATTTGGAACTTTAAACCAAATTTTACCAGTAATCATGGTGGCAGCAATATCCGTTGAACCTACACCTGTAGAAAATGCTCCTAAAGCACCGTATGTGCAAGTATGAGAGTCTGCACCTATTATTATGTCTCCAGGAAGCGCTATGCCTTTTTCAGGGAGAATAGCATGTTCCACTCCAACGTTTCCGCCTTCAAAGTAATGTTTTATTTTATGTTCTTTTGCAAACTCTCTTGCAAGTTTAACATGCTCTGCAGATAAAATATCTTTGTTAGGTGTAAAATGATCCATAACAAGTGTTATTTTATTTTTATCAAAAACTTTTTTTGCTTCAGATTTTCTAAATTCTTTTATAGCTAAAGGAGCAGTAACATCATTAATTAACGCAGTATCGACTTTAGGTTCTATAAATTCACCAGGCTCTACTGTTTTTTTTCTACAGTGAACGGCTAATATTTTTTCTGAAATCGTACTTCCCATATTTATTTCTCCTTTTTTATTTCAAAAGATTTTGCTTTGTTTAGTGCTTGTATATAAGCTTTTGCTCCAGCTTCTATTATGTCTACTGAAGTTCCTTTTCCAGAATAAAGATTTCCCTTATATTTTACTTTTAAAAAAACTTCTCCCAGTGCGTCTTCACCTGAAGAAACTGCCCTAAGAGAAAACTCAATCAGCATGATATCCATTTTTACTATTTTATCTATAGCTTTATATAACGCGTCAATGGGGCCGCTTCCGCAAGCCGTTTCGCAAGTCACTTTTTGAAATGTTTTATTTTTGTCATTTTTTTTATCTGATACTTTAGCAGTTGCGGTAGATATTCCTGCACATGAAGTTACATTTAAATATTCAAGAGTAAATATTTTATTGTCTGCTGTTGAGTCCTCTTCAATTAATGCAATAATATCTTCATCAAAAATCGATTTTTTTTTGTCTGACAAATCCTTAAACTTTTTAAATAATTTTTCAGATGCTTGAGTGTCAAGTTTATAGCCTAGATCTTTTACTTTCTTAAAAAAAGCATGCCTCCCAGAGTGCTTTCCTAAAACTAAAGAACTTTCAGACATGCCAACATCTGTAGGACACATAATCTCATATGTTTCTCTTGCTTTAAGTATTCCATCTTGATGTATGCCTGACTCGTGAGCAAATGCATTTGCTCCAACTATAGCTTTATTTACTTGTACCAATATGCCAGTTAAACGAGACACTAGTTTACTTGCATTATATAATTCTTTTGTTTTGATTGAATGTGTAATGTTATAATAACACTGTTTTACTTTTAACGCCATCGCAAGTTCTTCAAGCGAGGCATTCCCAGCTCTTTCGCCAATTCCATTAACAGTACATTCAACTTGCCTTGCACCGTTTTCTATTGCAGATAAAGAGTTCGCCACTGCAAGACCTAGATCATTATGACAGTGTACGCTTATTATTGCTTTGTCAATATTAGAGACTTTTTTTTTGATTTCTGATATTTTATTTCCAAACTCTACAGGAATTGTATATCCTACGGTATCAGGGATATTAACTGTAGAAGCTCCTGCATCTATAACAGTTTCTACAACTTTACATAAGTAGTTTATGTCAGACCTTCCTGCATCTTCAGCTGAAAATTCAACATCTTTACATAAGTTTTTTGCATATTTAACGGCCTTTGCAGCCATGTCCAAAATTTCAAATCTTGTTTTTTGAAGTTTTTTTTCAATATGAAGGTCAGAAGTAGCTAGAAATATATGTATTCTTGGTTTTTTTGCATACTTTATAGCATCCCAACATATTTTTATGTCTTTTTCTGTTGAACGACATAAGCCTGCTATAGATGAAGTTTTTATTTTTTGTGATATTGTTTTTACAGCTTCAAAATCCCCTACACTTGATGCCGGAAAACCTGCCTCTATAACATCTACGCCTAAAATCGTAAGTTGATCTGCAATAAGAATTTTTTCTTTTAAATTTAAACTTGCACCTGGCGATTGTTCGCCATCTCTCAATGTTGTATCAAAAAATATTACTTTATCTTTTTTCATGAAAATAACTCCTAGTAAGTAATTTTAAATTAAAATTACTTACTTATTAACTAAGTCATCAGTACCTTAAAGTAGCTTCCTAATTGATATTGATAAATATTTTTTAATCATTTACATTAAAATCAAAATACAATTTCTGCTTTATACGTCAAAAGGACATTCTTAAACAGTAGATTTGTCAATAAATAATTAAATAAAGTCTGAGCTTGTTTAATTTTCAACATCGCTTAATGTTTTAATTTTTATATAAACAAAACATAAAATAGCAAAATTATAATATTTAATTGTCAATTTTTTAATTTTACAATTTTATTACAGCTTTAAATGAATTTTAATCCGTTCCGTCTTTTTCTATCTCTGACAACCATGACATATTACTTTCACTGTTAACTTTTTGGGAATGTTTCTTTACTTCTTGCCATCTGTTTCTGCAAGAAGTAACGATTTATCAGTTAAATCATGTATGAAAATCTCAAACAACATTTTTTTATATTCCTATCAACTTCATAGGCTTATGACATATTTTTAATATGATGATTGTGAATAAAAAATCATTAATATCATGCAAAAAATTATTTCAGTCGAGACAAAATAATTTTTTGTTTTGTAATAATTTTACACTCGACTCTTTATAATATTCTTACATATCGTTCAAGTTATATGATTTTTAATATTTTATCACATTATTTATCAAACGTTATTACCAAATTATGCATATTTAAGCAAAATATATACTCAACATTAAATATTATTATATATTAAATTGCTTTATTTTGCAAAAAAATTAACCTAAGTTGTGCTGAAATGTCAAAATTTGTTAAACATAAAAATACCATCTAGTAAATTAAAATATGAAAAAATCAAACATATATCACAAGCAGAAAAATTAATAAAATATCTTTCAGTTAGGCTTTTTAACTAGTCTAACACAACCAGAACCTTTTAAGATAAAAATTGACATAAGAACTTGTTTTAAACCTTATACATTTGCAAAGTAATAGTTTTATCTTTTATTGCTTGAATCATCATAAGATATGAATATTTATCAGTTTTTTAAAGTCTTGGGTTTGATAAAGAACAGTTCATCTTGTTTTCACTTTTTAATTTTTTTAATACTCTTTTATTATTTATTATTTAAGTTTAGATTGTAATATTTTTTAAATTTTAAAAACATTTCTTAGTAGGTACATACTTAACCATAATCTAATGTCTAAATTGACTTGTTTGAACGAAAAATCTTCTAACTAAATACAAATAAATACATTTACTGTATGGGATTTTGACCGAGCTATATACAAAATACAAACAAAAACCGCATAATATTGCATAATAACCATAGTCAAAAATAATATTTTAAATAACAAAGACAACAGTTTTTTAAAAATAAAAACATATAAAAAATTGATAAGATTTAATTATCACTGCAAAGCCAATTACGGCGTTGGATAGCAATATCTAAGTTTGACAATAAAATCTAAAAATCTAATTTGTTTCAAAGAGTAATTTTTTATATTACTTTTAGTAGATTCTATTTTAATTTTTTGGGTATAAATTTAACTCAAATTATATTATATAACAGCTTATAAAAGATGTTTGTGAAAATATGATAATAATTTTTGCAAATATTTTAAAATTGATGAATTTATAAAGAATATTTTAAAAAATTGTTTGGTGAGTTTGTTTCAGTATTTAATTAGGCGAATATAAGAAAAATTATTGTTTTTTTTACAAAAACTATCAATATGTGTGGCTCATAAGGCTATTATAATAATTACTAAAACAAACAAAAAAATAAATAAAGTTATGGCTAAGTAAATAATGGTTTATCAAAAAGAATTATAGTAGAATTAACTAAAAGAGATTGATTATAGTCATATCTTTTTGATTGAAGTATCAATTTTATATTAACGCAATATATTTAATAAATTACTGAAATCCTTTAAAGTTGTCATACTGTTAACCTCACCGCGAATTTTTGTGGCGTTTGGAATATTTTTAATGTAATAATGTGCTACTTTACGCATCAACATGAGTCCTTTTTTTTCGCCATAAAACTCAGTAGAATATATTACGTGTTGTTTTAGCCATTTAATTTTTTCTTTCTGCGTAGGCAAAAAACCTTTTTTACCTGTTTTAAAGAACTCTTTGAGTCTTCTAAATATTGAATAATTGCCTATGGCTCCACGTCCTATCATTATTCCTGCACAGTTTGGAACTTTTAAAAATTCTAAAGCGGTTTTTTCATTAACTATACCACCGTTGCCAATAATTGGAATTTTTGCACCATCACAAGACTGGGTAAACGCATTTAAGTCTGGCGCGATTGAATGTCTTTGAGATGTCGGTCTTGCATGTACTACAACCATTTTAATTCCACAATTTTGGGCTATTTCTATAATTCTAGGTGCTATGTTTTGTTTTGGTAGAAAACCTGTACGTATTTTAATTGTTACTGGAATTTTAACGTTTTTTACTACAGATTCTAAAATTTTTGAAATTAGTCCTTCATTTTCAAGAAGTTTTGCCCCTGCGCCTATTTTTGCAATTTTTCTAACTGGACATCCAAGATTTATATCCAAAATGTCTGCCCCTAAGTCTTGTACAATTTTTGCGGCCTCAGACATACTATAAGAATCTCCACCGAAAATTTGAGCGGCAACAGGGCGTTCTTCATTTAAAATTGTTAAAAGTTTTTTTGTTTTTTTGTCTCCATAAACAAGAGCTTTTGCAGATATCATTTCGGTATATACAAGTCCTGCTCCACCTTGCTTTGCAAGCCGACGTAATGGACAACCTGTTAACCCTGCCATGGGAGCAAGAAATATATTGTTATTAATCTCTATGTTTCCAATTAATAATTTATTCATATAACCCTAATCATAATAAATAATAATATTTTAAACTATATTTTAAGATTGTAAAAGTAAAAAAACAATCTCTGTAACTTTGCATATGGTTGATCAGTAAAGAATTTTTTTTGCTGATACACACCATATTTTAGATTAGTAATAAAAAAACTACCAGTTTACTAAGGATAGAGAAGGATTAGGCTTTAGTTGAATATTATTATAATTCAATCCACATTTTTTCTGTTTCAAGTATGCCGCATAACCTATTATTGCGGCATTATCTGTACAATAAATAAACGATGGTATGAATATTTTTATTTTGTTTTTTTTGCCTTCTTGCATGAACATGCTTCTTATAAGAGAATTTGCGCTTACACCTCCTCCTAATACTATTTGTTTTAAATTAAATTTTTTTGCTCCTTCAAAAGCTTTAAAACAAAGTGTTTCTGCTATAGCTTGCCTGAAAGAAGCACAAATGTCGTTTAAATGTTGTTCTGTTTTTATTGAATTATTCTTCAAATAGTTCAGGAGGGCCGTTTTTATACCGGAAAATGAAAAATCCCAGCTTCCCTTTAAATAAGGTCTTGTAAAATTAACTGTAGCAGGATTTCCTTTTTCCGCTCTTTTGTCTATTATGGGTCCGCCTGGGTACTCTAAGCCCAACATTTTTGCGGCTTTATCAAAAGCTTCTCCTACGGCATCGTCTCTAGTGCCCCCGAGTATTTTGTATTTTCCAAAATCTTCAACTATCATAATCTCTGTATGTCCTCCTGATATTATTAAGCTTAAAAAAGGAGGTTTTATTGATTTGTTTCCAATAAAAGCAGAGTATAAGTGTCCTTCCAAGTGATTGACTGGTATTAAAGGTTTTTTATAAATGCTTGCCATTGTTTTTGCTGCTATTATACCTACAAGTAAAGCCCCTGCAAGTCCAGGACCTGCCGTAACAGCTATTGCGTCTATTTTTTTTGAAAAATCAGAAAAAGATATTTCTGATTTTTTTAAAGTTTCTACTATTACAGGATTGATATTTTCTAAATGTGCACGACTTGCAACTTCAGGGACTACACCGAAATATTTAGCGTGTATTTTTATTTGAGAAGAAATAACCAAAGATTTTACTTTTGCTCCGTTTAAAATCACCGAAGCGGAAGTTTCATCACATGATGTTTCCAAAGCGAGTATATTCATATTTATCTGTGATCCTTTTTCAGTATAAAAGTAATATTTGAATAAATTTTGTTTATAAAATAAAACTTATAAGTCACAAAGTTGTCAGAATTACTTATTCTGCTTAATTCAATCTTCGCTGAACATACAAGATTTTTAAATAATTTTTCAAATTTTTTATTTTTGTATACCTGCTAAGTTCTATTATTTTATAAAATTCACGCAACTTCGTTGAGTTAGAATTTTTTGCGAATTGTTTTAAAATATTTTTTCTGCTTTATATTATGAGAGACAAAAAAAAATAATTAATATTTTTTTGTCAAAATAACGCCAGTTGATATTTTTTGTTTATTTGTAGGCTGAGTTGTAAACAAAATGATTATGCCACAAATAAACAAAAATATTAGGTATATTCTAATCAAAATGTTTTCTTTTTTATTTTTATCTGACATCTAGTTTTCCTGCGTTATTTTTTCTTTAAGTCTTTAAGAAAATTCTATTGTTTTTTTTCTTTTATATTTTATAACTTTTGTGGCTTTATTTAAAACTTTATTTTTCAACTATATATTTTTTCTTTTATATTTATTTTTTGAAGAAAATATATTGTTTTGAGTATATAGTCTGACTTCTTTTCAATTAGTCATGGAATATATACCGAGAGAATTATGTCATTTTAACATTTTTTTATTTAATTGATTTGTTGTTACCCCCCCTTTTTTTTAAAAAAAAATAATATTTTGTTATAGTAACCCTCAAAGTTGTGCCGTCTGCTAAAGGTATAATGTTTAAACCATTATACCTTTACACTTTTTAAAAGGCTTGGAACCTAATACCTAATATTATTTTTATAATTTTATAACTAGAAGTCTCTTATAAACCATCTGTAAAACTTCAAAAACTATTTCACAACTGTTGGTCATCTTTTACTTATAAGGTTATTTATAAAAATATCTACTATAGTATAATATTTATTTTTTTGCAGACTTTGATTGTAAGAATAAATTTTGCGTTTCTAGTAAATAAGCTTAATAAATTTAATAAACTTAACTTATTTGTATTATATTAATTATGGAATCTAAAAATCTATTAGAATTGTAGGTTGTTTTGTGTAAATTCAAAATAAAAACTTTTCCATTTTTTATTTTTTTCTTTTATATATAAAAATCATAATCATAATAAATAAAATTAAAATTAAATTTTAATTTGTCTGCAATAAAGTTCTACGGTAACCACTAATTATAAGTAAATATTGCTTTTAACAATGTTTAATTTTTTCTTTGGCTTTCATAATTGCATCTCATGGGTTTAATTGGTTCGTATATATGTTACCCTGTTTGTGGATTTACCATTAATTTTTATAAACCTGTCATTTTGAAGTATACCTGATAGGACTAGCTGCTATAAAATTATTTTTGACATAATCATCTGAGACTTACACCGCTATATGCTCTTTCTCTGTTTCATTTTCATAATATATATATTTCCTCATAAGCTTTAATTTTTATAAATTCCATATTATGATAAGATACGTCTATATAAATTAAAAAAATAAAAAACAATAAACAGTTTTAAACGTAATCGTAATTATTCGATTTTTCAAAATATACAAATATATTAGTAAAATTATTTATTACATAACCAGAGAAGAGGATTGTCAGGTATGTTATTTTTTCTTATTTCAAAATACAAGATAGCATCTTTTTCGCTTCCAATGTCAGCTATAATTTCTTCTTTTGACACCTTTTGGCCTTCTTTAACATATATTTTATTTAAAAAGCCATAAACGGAAGTAATGGCATTTCTGTGGGCTATTATAACAATTTTTCCATAAGAACGAAAAATTCCTGCAAAAACTACTTTACCTGAATTTATACTTTTAACTTTAGCATAGTCCGAAGAGTTTATTTTTATTCCATTATTTACTATATATGTGTCTAACTCAGGATGTTTAGTTTTGCCAAAATAAGAAATTACATTACCCATAACAGGCCAAATTAACGATTTTTCCATTTTTATCTGTGAAATCGATGAGTATATGGTTGTTTCTTTTTTTTTAGAACTTTCAGAGTTAATTTTATTTATCAAAGTTTGCAATGCTTTTGCACTGTCATTTAAAGCCTTTATTTCTTTTTCCTCATGTCGTCTTTTATCCGAAGTTGTTTTAAGTATTTTCTTCTTTCCTTCTAACAATTTTTTATTTTGAATTACGAATTCATTTTTTTTTTGTTTCAAATTTATAAAATTTTTCTTTGATCTTTCCAATTTTTGTATATCATAAGACAAACTTTCAACATATTTTTTTTCCTTTTCAAGTTTATTTTTACTATATTCTAAATATTTTAATCTTAATTTATATTCTATTGGGTCTTTAGCGTAAGATTTTAAAAGTGTCACTTTATGAAAAAGATTTAACTCTTCAAGAATAATCTTATTCCAGTTTGATTTTTTTAAAGAAGCAGAATTGTAGTCCTTTGTAGACTTATTAAGATTTTTTAAAACGGACTCTATATTTTTTGAAATTTTTTTTAATTTTTCTTCAGTTTCTCCTATTGTTTTATTAATGCCTTTCAATTCTTTTTGGTAGATTTTTTCTTGCAAAACAAGTTTATCTTTTTTAACCTGTTTTTCTCGTATTGACTGTTTTATATCGGAAAGTTGTTTGATTTCTGATATTTCAGCATAACCTATATAAACAAATATATTTAACATAGATGATGCAATAATAAAAATCTTTAAAAAATTATATGTTTTCATTTTTTTGTATTTATATCAGTGTCTACATTCTGTTTTGTCAAACATAACTCCAAATACACAAGTAAACGATATTATTAGCAGTATTGTTGTTTTTGGTATCAATAAGTTGCAATTAATATACTTGCATACAGTCCAAAATAATAAAAAACCTAAGCTAGTCGATAAAAGGTATAAAAAAAAATTTTTTGCCTTTTTTAGCATACTTGATCTGGAAATATAGATCAAAACAAATTTTAAAACTAAAAACACGAAAAAAATTGAAATAATAATAAAATACATTTTTTTATATAACAATAATTGTTTTTGAATTTTTGCATAATGAAGAAAATCTGACGCATTAAATACTACTTCATCAACTCCTGTAATTCCTTCGATAGTACTTTTTATTCTAATCAAAAAGTCATTGTCTGGTATGGATTTCGGTTTAACAACAACATAAGCCTGTAGGTATTTTTTAAAATCGTTTAAATCGCTAGATAAAAAAACATTACTTAAAAACTCATTTTTTTCAATTATTTTGCTATAGACTTTGACGACATTTACATATTCTTTTACAAGAATTGAATTTTCTGAATTCAAAATTTCTAATACTTTATTCTCATCTTTTGAATTTTTATCAAAAAATACAAATATATTGAGTCCTTCAGATAGAGTATTTGCATAATCTTTAATTTGATAATAATGATTTATAATAAAAACAAAGAAAGCGCCTAAAAATACCAATGTAGATAATTTCAGCAATTCTGATATAGTCCATGTTATTTTTTTTTTGATGTTCATAAACTCTCCACGTATTTTATCATTTTATTTATCCAAAATCATTATCATTATACCTTTTTTTGTATTCAACAGATAATTTATCTAATAAAAAGCTGTTTTAAAAAATTTACATCAAAACATTTTCATTCATTTTTTGTATTTAAATAAATGTTTTTTTGAATTTCAACATTATTTACAAAATTTTTGTCTTTAAAGTTAATGTGTAAATGATGATATATTAATAAAACCATTCCCATATTTTGTTAAGTGAGGCTATTTTAGTGTCGTCCTCTTTGAGGGTTTTTGTTGATAGTGTGAGTTGTTTTCTGGTAAAATTCGCTGTGTTCTCTATCATGTGGCATATGTGTGGCCGTGTTGGTTTAAATCGCAAGATTCATAGAGTGTATTATAAAATATTACATTATTTCTTTTATTATCTGGAAGAACTGTTAGTGTGCTATGTAAACTGTTTGTTAAATCAAAGATAATGACATCACCCCATCTAAAGCAAAAATTTTGCTTACTTATAGAACAAACTCAGAAATAAATTTGAAAATTTTTATTAACTTTTCTATATAATATAGAAATTTCCCAATTTAACTGATCAAAAAAATGTCTTCTTCGCTATCTTTTTTGTTACCTGAAGGAAGTAGAAATTTTGATTTTATCTGCATAAGAGCAGAAGTCATAACAAAAAATTTTCCTGCCATGTCTAACACTAAGATTAAGTTTTTTTTCTTAAATCAAGATAAGATAGATATTTCAGTTGTAATATCAATTATTTTTATCTCGCTAATCTTAAAATCATTTTTTCTTGATAAGGTACAAATATAAGATCCAAAGGATCTTCAAAAGCGTCAAGGTGAATGCCGTATATCATATATCATAAACCTTTAAAATTTTAATGCCTTTCTGATTTCAGTCATGGTTTTTTGAGCACAGTCTTCAGCTTTTTGACAGCCTTCCATAATCACTTTTTCCAGATAAGCTTTGTCAGAAATAAGCTTCTTTCTTTTTCCAGATAAAGATTTCATAAACTCAGTAAGTATTTCAGTCAACTGTTTTTTGCATAACGAGCAACCTATCGATCCAACTTTGCAGTCTTTTTCCCTTTGTTTAAATTTTGAATATTTATCCGAATCTTCTGAAAGTATCTTATAGAATTTTATAACCACACAGCCATCAGGATGTCCTAAATCATTTTTTTTTATTTTTAAAGGATCTGTAAACATATTTTTTACTTTTTCTTTTATTGCATCACTGTTTTCACCAAGAAATATAGAATTTCCGTAAGATTTTGACATTTTTCTCCCATCCGTGCCTGGTACTCTTGTAGATTTAGAAAGTTTAGCTTCAGGTTCAATAAAAATTTTGCCGTAAAAATTATTAAACCGTCTAGCTATTTCACGAGTAAGCTCCAAATGTAAAAGTTGATCTTCTCCAACAGGAACTAAGTTTGCTCTATAAAGAAGAATATCGGAAGCCATGAGTACGGGGTATCCCAAAAAACCATAATTATTTAAATTTTTATTTTTTATTTCTCTTACTTGATCTTTATATGTTGGACATCTTTGAAGCCATCCCAAAGGAGTTATCATTGAAAGCATTAAAAATAGCTCACTATGTTGATGAATAGCGGATTGTTTAAAAATTACTGATTTCAGCGGATCTAACCCTACTGTAATCCAATCAGCTATCATTTCAAAAGTATTTTCACTAATTTTAGACGTGTTAGCATACTCTGTAGTTAAAGCATGCCAATCTGATGCCATGTAGTAACAATCGCATTCTTCTTGAAGTTTAACCCAGTTGCGAAGTGTTCCAAAATAGTGACCTAAATGAAGTCTTCCTGTCGGGCGCATGCCTGACAATACTTTTTTTTTCATATATATGCGGTTACGGTGTTGTTGTATTTGCTAAAAAATTAATAAGAGGCTCCACTAAAAATTATAACAAAAAAATTAATGGTAGGATATAACAAATTCCATATTGCATCTGAATATGATAGCAAAAGTAATAATACTGTTAAACAAATAAGAGGATTGATGTTCATGTATTTTGTCGCTATATCTCTAGGTATGAAAAAAGTTATAATTTTTGATCCGTCTAAAGGAGGGATGGGTATAAGATTTATTATTGCAAGAATAACATTTATAATAAGCATTATATACAAAAACGATTGTATTGCGGCCCCAAACCCTGCTTCAAAGTTTGGAAATATCCTTATAAGACGAATTCCAAGTCCTGAAACTAAAGCAAGTAGTAAATTTGCAACTGGTCCTGCTAGAGAAACAAGAGATATATCTAATTTTGGATTTTTAAAATTTCTGTAATCTATTGGTACAGGCTTTACCCAACCGAAAAGGATAGGAAATTTTAAAAATAAAAGTATTGCTGGGAGAATAATGCTTCCAAACAACTCTATGTGAGATAGAGGGTTTAAAGTAATCCATCCCGTAAGTCTTGCAGTATCATCTCCTCTTAAGTGTGCAGCATATCCATGGGAAATTTCATGAATAATAGTTGAGAAAATAAAAACCACAATATATATAAATACGGTTAGTACGGTCATAAATATCCTTAAAAAATATCAAAAATTTAACATAAAAATTTTATTATTTTAGTAGAATTTTGTCAATTTTTTTGTTGTTGTTCTGATTAAAAAATAAAAGTAAATAGAGAAAAACATTTTGATAAACTTAAATAAAAAGCTTAATATTTGTAAAAATAAATAATAAAACAGTTATCATAAGAGAAAAATTTATATCTCTCCTTTGTGGCTTCACTATAATGACAAGATCTCTTGATAAAAAATTTGTTATCAGAGAGGAATAGATTTTGAAAAGTGAATGTTTACGAGTGTTTGTGACTTTAAACTTCATAGTTATGATAAATAAATTTTGAAGTTTTACTGAATATCATCATAAAAGCTTTATCGTTTTTTTCAAAAAAAAAAAACAGAAATGTCAACTGTTATCTTCAAGGTTCCTGTAGAAGTAAGTATGTTTCTGCACTTGTTAGATTTATCATTTTTAATTGCTATATTTTTAATTTCGGTATTTATTTTCGTATATTCTAAAATTGTTCGGGTAACATAATTACGATCGATTAAATTTTTAGTTACTTAGCTATTATAGATTTAAAAGTACGTCACCCATGCATACAGCGTTAAATGCAGTATTTATACTTTTCTTTGCCTGCCAAAATGTCAAACAATTCTTGATCAAGTCTCATTTTCTGTTTATGTAATGAGTGATGAGTAGGCATAATTTAATTTTTATAAAAAATTTAAATATCCTTCGCATTTATATTCATTATCAAAATATGCCTCACTGATTCCTAAAAAATATTTATGGCTTTATAATTATCTTCTTTTTGATACAGGCCTGAAAATAAAAGTTCAACTTTTTTACAGATTATTTTTTTTGACAAAAAAATTTTTGATGAAACAGTTTTTATGTTACTTTTACTATCAGGTAATCTCCAAAGTTGAATACTCAACGATATCGTAGAAGTTTTTTGTGATGTCTTGTAGTTTACGAGATGCTTATTTTGCAGTATCGTTAAATCAAATCGTATCATTATTTATTAGTTAATTGTTTCTATTTTTGTTCCGGGATAAAAATGATAAAGAATTGTTGAATAACTTTTTCCATTTTCAGCCATACCTTTTGCTCCGTATTGACATAGACCTGCTCTATGCCCCCAACCTTTTCCACTAAAACAAATTTTATCATTTTTAACTTTTATAAAATTAAAAAAATGACTTTTTATTTTCCATGCATCAACATAAAGCCGAAATTTATAAGCATTTAATAAATACTTTCCGTTTGAATGTGTTATTTCCAATTGCTTTGTCGCACCAAAGGGTGTTTTTTCTTTAATTTTAATATCTTTTATTTTGCCTATTTTAAGTTTACTTCTTACAAAATTTTCATTTAAAACCTGCATCCATTTAACATATGGACTATTGTTGCAATAGTGACATTCTACTCCTTTTAAGTATGAAGGAGTTTCTTTCCAACCCCAAATGTATTTTGGATCTTCAGTATGACCTCCACATATGGCGTGAAAAACAGTCTGAGCTGGTTTTCCTTGATATGTTATGATCTCTCTATTTGTTTCTGAAACTATCTGATTTGTTTTTTTAGTTTCTGACCTTAGTCCGCTGTAAACTTGACAATGAGTTGTTGAACATAAATCAAAACCTTGCGTAGAATGTCTGTTCAAATTAGATATAGCATAAGTTCTGCTTATAACAGCTTGAGCTTTTAATGCCTCTGCAGGCCAATCACAACTTACTTCTTTTGGCAAAACACCTTTAATATAGTCTTCTACACATAGTACATTAATAACATTTATTTTTCCATCGGATTTTTTTAATACTAAACACCTTCTATATGGCTTAGAGTTTATAAAAATTACGCCATTTGAAGGTTCTATCTTTATAGGAAGAGAAAGATCATATTTGTCTATATGTACTCCTTTTTGAGAGCAAGAGATGTTAACTATCCCCTTTGTAAGCTTTAACCCTTTCCCTGTCGAATCATAGACAAAAAAATCTCCTGAACTTCCTACCATCACAGACATTTCGTTAAAAATAACTCCTATTCTTATATTTTTTTGAACATTGTCCAAGGCGTAGCCATTAGAAAAGAAAAAAAAGATTAAAAAAAATAATATTTTTAATAAAATTGCCTTCTTCATATATTGCAAACTTTTCCTTATTTTTGTTATAAAATTTACTGTATACGCAATATTTTTGTATATTTTTTACATATAATACACTTTATACACCTTTTTATCTAATTGGAGAGCTTTTATTCTTATAAAATTAAATCGCAATATAAAAACTTTAGTTCCATAATTTATATACTAAAAATTTGTAATCTGTTTTATCAATCCATACTCTGATACTGACTTGAAAATAATAAGATCATAAAAAAATAAAAATCATTACTTTTTTCAAGTCTAAAATTATGCTATTTGCAGTTTTTGTCTTTCCAATATTTATAACTATAATAACTATAAATAAAATTTGGATTTTTGCAGAAAAGAGTTTAATTCTTTAATATACCTTTTTTGTATTTTTAATCGTACTAAATACTCTCTAAATACTTGAGATTACATTAATAAAAATAATACTGTATATATTTTGTAAAATTTTTACAACAAAAGCCAAACTAAGGAGTACAGCATATATACAATAAAGTTTTATTTTTTTGAGTTAAGCGGATTATACATTTTATTTTTTTAAAATAGCTCTTTTGGAGAATTTTTTGGCATTTCAATTCCAAAATGTTTATATCCCGATTCGGTAACAACTCTTCCTCTGGATGTTCTAGCAATAAAACCAGACTGTATAAGATATGGCTCATATAAATCGGTTATTGTGTCTGGCTCTTCGGATATTGCTACAGCGATAGTATCAATGCCTACAGGGCCGCCGTTGAACTTATTAATTAAAATATTAAGAATAAGCCTGTCCATCTTATCAAGACCATCATCGTCAATTTCTAAAGCATTTAAAGCTTCTTTTGCTATACCTAAAGTAATTTTACAGTTTTTAACTTCAGCAAAATCTCTTACTCTTTTTAATAGCCTGTTGACAATTCTAGGTGTTCCTCGGGAACGTCTTGCTATTTCTTCACTTGCAGTATGATCGATTGCTATATTTAGAATAAATGCTGAACGTTTAACTATATGTATAAGGTCTTTTATCCCGTAAAAGTCTAAGTGTTCTATAATGCCAAATCTATCCCTTAAAGAATTTGATAAAAGCCCTGCCCTTGTTGTGGCTCCAATTAGAGTAAAGCGTGGTATTGGAAGTTTAATGGTTTTAGCGGACGGCCCTTGTCCTATTATAATATCAAGTTCAAAATCTTCCATAACAGGGTACAAAGACTCTTCAACAAGATGGTTTACTCTATGGATTTCATCTATAAAAAATATGTCCCCTTTTGAAAGATTTGTAAGAATTGCCGCTAAATCGCCTACTCGCTCTAATACTGGCCCAGATGTTATTCTAAGATTGCTGTTCATCTCTTTTGCAATTATATGAGAAAGAGTAGTTTTGCCAAGCCCAGGAGGGGCATAAAATAAACAATGATCTAAAGCTTCTTGTCTATTTTTTGCCGCTTTTATAAAAACTTTAAGATTATTCTTAAGTTTTTCTTGACCTATAAAATCATTAAGGCTTTGAGGTCTTAAGGAATTTTCTATTATATCTTCACTATATGTTTTAATAGGTTCAACAATCCTTTCTACTTTGTCCATTATTTAAAATTCCTGTAAAGATTTAGTTATTAAATTTTCCAAAGTTATATTTTTGCTGCTTTGTTCATATACTTTATTCACTGCAACTTTTGCTTGTTGTTCTTTGTATCCGAGAGCGATGAGGCCGTCTATAGCTTCTAAAATTAATTTATTTTTAGTTAGATTTATATTTATCCATTTTTCCATACCTGATACCTCTATGTCTATTATTTTATCTTTTAAAGCTACTATAAGCTTATCTGCAGTTTTTTTTGTAAATCCAAAAACAGCATGAAGTATTGATGAATTTTTTGAAATTATAGCAGTTTTAAAATCAACAAGGGATTTAGAAATTTTATCTATGTATTCCATTGCTTTTTTGGAACCTATTCCAGAAACTTCGTCTTTTATTAAAATATACATATCTTTTTCTTCTTTAGTTAAAAAACCATATAAATATATAATCCCGCCGTACATTCCCATAACACTTTCAACAACATATATTTTTATTTGCTCCCCGATTTTGGGAAGTTTTGAAAACACCGACAAAGCAACAATGACTTCATAACCTATACCACTGACATTAACCGTAATGTTATTTTTTGATTTAGACTCTAAAATTCCAGAAATGTAATCTAACATAATATTCTTTTAAGTGACAACTAAAGTAAATTTTAAAACGAAAACTTTTGTTAAAAGAAAATTGAGGAAGTCTACTGTGAACTGTAAATAAGTGTAGATTTTTTAAAACAAAAGCTTAAAAGTTTGCTATCTCTATCTTGTAGTAGTATTAATGTGGCATATTGCCATTGCCAATGCATCAGCTGCATCGTCAGGCTTTGGAATTTTTTCAAGCCTTAAAAAAGTTTTAACCATATGTTGTATTTGATACTTGTTTGCAGCACCGTAGCCTGTAAGGGCTATTTTAACACATCTTGGATTGTATTCAGCTAAAGGAATTTTATTTATTGAGACAGTTAAAACTATTGCACCTCTGGACTGTCCTACAGATGCCACAGTTTTGGTAGCTTTTAAAAAAAATAATTCTTCTATAGCTACGACTTCAGGTTTATATCTGTTTATAACAGATTGAAGTTTATCATGGATTGTATGGAGTCTTTCTATAAGCGGAACAAGGCGTGTCGTCTTGATGCAACCATACTGTATAGCGTTAATTTTATCTCTTGATAAAGCTTCAACAATCCCCCAGCCTGTAAGAGAAAGTCCCGGATCAATTCCAAGTACTATCATTGTTTTCCTACTTTTTTCATTTCTTCTGAGGAAATATCAAAGTTTGCATAAACACTTTTAACATCTTCGTGCTCTTCTAAAGAATCCATAAGTTTTAACATACATTTTGCGTCATCGCCTGAAAGAGCTATCTGAGTTTGAGAAACCATGCTTATTTCAGAAAAAGCTACAGTTATATTTTTTTCTTTTAAGGATTTCTTTGTGGTTTCCAAATTTGAAAAATTTGTTATGATTTCATATATATCGCTGTCGGCTTCGTTTTTAAAATCTTCAGCACCCGCTTCTAAAACTGTATTCATAACAGTTTCTTCGTCAGTTCCAGCTTTTTTTACTGCTATATAACCTTTTCTGTTAAACATCCAACCTACACATCCAGCTTCACCAAGACTTCCTTTGTGGTTTGAAAACATTTTTCTTATTTCTGAAACTGTTCTGTTTTTATTGTCCGTAGTTGTTTCCACTATTAAGGCCACACCTGCTGGACCATATCCCTCGTAAACTACTTCTTCATAAATCGCTCCATGTAGTTCGCCGCTGCCTCTTTGTATTGCTTTCTTTATATTATCTTGAGGCATATTTACTTCTTTAGCATCTACAATAGCTTTTCTTAAACGAGCATTATTTTCAATCTGAATGCCGCTTTCTTTTGTTGCAATTATAATTTCTCTTATAATTTTTGTAAAAACTTTACCTTTTTTTATGTCAGTTGCTGCTTTTTTATGTTTAATACTAGCCCATTTATTATGACCTGACATAATTAAGTTTAACTCCTATTTATACAAATAACTATAAATTATTTTGTTATACTAACATCAAAAAAATAAATCTATAAAAATTTAAAATTAGTCTGAACTGTTTTGTAAATAGCAAGAAGCGTTAATCATATATATCACATATAACAACTACATGCCTTTACGTTTTGTATCTAAACCTGACTTTAATTCTGTAATAGATTTTTTTAATTCAGTTTCTATAACTGACATATCAACAAATTTTTTTCTCTTTTCTTTCATATCTTTTGCAAGTTTTACAGCCTGCTCTATCTTATGTTTATTAGCATTGTCAGAATTTACTGCAAACTCTGCTATTACATTGATATTCTTATTTGTAACCTCTGCAAAACCACCTGTAATAGTTACCTTTTTTATGCTATCTGAAGACTTAAGTATTATCTCACCATGTTTTAAGTTAGTTACAAGCCCCTCATGTCCAGGTAAGACCGTTATTGTACCCTTTGCTGTAGGAAAAGAAGCAGAGTGTATCTCTCCTTTAAAAATAAACCCTTGTGGTGATAAAATTTCTATTTCAAAATTATTCATATTTTTTTTGTTTTATATTTTAATTTTAAGAAATTTTTTTGGCTTTTTCAATGACCTCTTCAATTGAACCTACCATATAAAAAGCTTGTTCAGGCAAAGAGTCATACTTTCCTTCAATAGTTTCTTTAAAACCCCTTATAGTGTCTTCAATCTTAACATACTTGCCCCCAATACCTGTAAATGTTTCTGCAACGAACATAGGTTGTGTCAAAAATCTTTGAATTTTTCTTGCTCTTGAGACAGTTATCTTGTCTTCATCTGAAAGTTCATCCATGCCAAGAATTGCTATTATGTCTTGTAAATCTTTATATTTTTGCAAAATTTTCTTAACTGATATTGCAATATTATAGTGATCGTCGCCTACCACGTTGGGGTCCAAAAGCCTTGAAGAAGATGTAAGTGGATTAACGGCAGGATATAAACCTTGTTCCATGATCGCTCTGTCCAACGTTAATGTTGCATCTAAATGAGCAAAAATAGCTACAGGCGCTGGATCTGTATAGTCATCAGCTGGAACATAAACAGCTTGAACAGAGGTAACTGAACCTTTATTTGTTGATGTAATCCTTTCCTGTAAATCTCCTATGTCTTTTGTCAAGTTAGGTTGATAGCCTACTGCTGAAGGCACTCTTCCCAAGAGTGCGGAAACTTCGCTTCCTGCTTGCGCAAACCTGAATATATTATCTATAAAAAGTAAAACATCTTCACCTTTTTGATCTCTGAAGTATTCAGACATTGTCAAAGCTGTAAGAGCCACTCTCATTCTGTTTCCTGGAGGTTCGTTCATCTGACCAAAAACCAAAACTGTTTTGTCAATAACTTTAGATTCTTTCATTTCCATCCATAAATCAGTTCCCTCTCTAGTTCTTTCGCCTACCCCAGCAAAAACAGAATGTCCATTGTGTACAGCGGCTATACTTCTTATAAGTTCTTTAACAATAACTGTTTTACCTACACCAGCACCTCCAAAAATACCAATTTTTCCTCCCTTTGTAAAAGGAGAAATTAAGTCTATAACTTTAATGCCTGTCTCAAGCATTTCAGGTGTAGTTTTTTGATCTACAAAAGCAGGCGCAGGTCTATGTATAGGATTTCTAATTATCGAAGCGTCAATTTCCCCTAAAGCGTCTACAGGTTCTCCTAAAACATTAAATATTCTTCCAAGAGTTTTTTCTCCTACAGGGACACTTATTGGGGCAAAAGTCCTTACAGCCTTCATTCCTCTTTTCATCCCATCTGTGGATCCCATAGCAATAGTTCTTATTTCAGAATTATCCATTTCAAACATGGTTTCAAGCGTTAATTTGCTGCCATCTGACATTTTCATAGTTAAAGCTTCATATACATCAGGAACAGCCCCTTCAAATTTAAAATCTACAACAGCTCCTTGAACTCTTATCACAGTACCTTGATTTTTAAGTTCTTTTTTTTCCATTTTACATTCCCTGTTGTCCGTTAGCAAGATCTAATAATTCATTGGTAATTTTTTCTTGTCTTGACCTGTTATAAATATTAGTTAAAGATGTAGAAATATCTTTAGCACTGTCTTTTGCGTTTTTCATAGCTAACATTCTCGCTGCCTGTTCTGAAGCGTAAGCATTCATAATTGCGCTGTAAAACTCAACTTCAAAATAAAAAGGAAGTAAGTCTTTTAAAACTTCAAAAGGACTTGGTTCAAACAGGTAATTATTAACAGCTTCTTTAAATTTTTGATCAGGTTTTATGGGAAAAATTTCTTCAATTACAGACTTTTGTATAAACATATTTTTAAACTCTGTATATATTACACTCACTTTTATAGCTTCCCCTAAAATATAAAATTTTTTTGCTATATCTATTATGGGATAAATATCATTATAATTTGGAAATTTTGTACCCATCTCAAAAGAAGCAAGTATGTTATAACCGTGTCTTGTAACATCATTTGATGCCTTTTTGCCTACAGTTACGATATAATCATCACTTCGTAAATATGCATTTACAGTCTTGAGTAGATTTATAACCAAACCACCGACAAGACATTTATCTGGAGAGATTATATATACAAGACGTTTATCATTCCTCACTTTCAAAAATTTTTTCATTTCTTTGGAATGCAAGTCTTGATTCGTAATAACTCTCTGTACTATGCTCTTGATTTTTTTAGAATATGGGTTATGCTTCTCTACGGAATCTTGAGCTTTACGTATTTTAGATGCAGAAATCACTTCCATGGCTTTTGTTATCTGAACAATACTGTTTGAAGTTTTTATTTTTTTTTTAAGCTGTTGCAAATTCTGAGTCATAATTGTTTACACTTTTAAATTCATTAATCTCTTTTTCAAGTTCAGCTTTCAATGCATCATCTATTTTTATGTTTGTTGATAATTTTTCTACAGTCTCTGGGTATGTTTTTTTAACATAGTCTATCATTTGATGTTCAACTTTTATAATTTTGTCAATATCTATATTATCAAGAAGTCCTGACGTGACAGCAAAAATTGACAATATTTCAGAAACTTCATCGTAAGGCTTATATTGGGGTTGTTTAAGAATTTCTGAAATTCTTTTTCCTCTTTCTAGTCGTTTCAATGTGTCTTCATCTAAATCACTTCCAAACTGCGCAAAAGCCTGAAGTTCTCTAAATTGAGAAAGTTCAAGTCTTACAGGGCCTGACAACTGCTTCATTGGTTTAGTTTGGGCCGCACTGCCAACACGAGACACAGAAAGTCCAACGTTAATAGCCGGTACTATGCCTGCGTTAAATAAATCAGCTTCTAAATATATCTGTCCATCTGTTATAGAAACAACATTTGTAGGAATATATGCTGACAAATCATTTCCTTGAGTTTCAATAATTGGTAGAGCTGTAATTGACCCTCCGCCTTTTTTATCTGACATTCTTGCAGATCTTTCAAGAAGTCTTGAGTGTAAATAGAAAATATCACCAGGGTAAGCTTCACGCCCTGCAGGTCTTTTAATTAACAATGAAATCTGTCTATATGCCCATGCGTGTTTTGTCAAATCATCGTAAACAATTAAAACATCTTCTCCTTTGTCCATAAAATATTCACCAATTGTAGAGGCTGCAAGAGGAGCAATGTATTGCATTGAAGCAGGATCAGAAGCTGTTGCAGCCACAATTATGGTGTACTCCATAGCTCCTTCTTCTTTTAACTTTGCAACTATTGAGGCTAAGTTAGACTGTTTTTGTCCAATTGAACAATATATACATATAACTCTTTTTAAACCTATATCAAACTTTTTTTGATTTATTATAGTATCTATGGCTATGGCAGTTTTCCCTGTGTTTCTATCTCCGATTATAAGTTCTCTTTGGCCTCTTCCTATAGGCGTAATAACATCTATAGCTTTAATCCCAGTTTTTAAAGGCGTATCAACTGAACTTCTTTCAATAATCCCCGGTGCTATTTTTTCAACTGAATAATAAGATGGATTGGTATGTTTAAGTTCGTTTCCGTCTATAGGTTCTCCAAGAGTGTTAACAACCCTTCCTATAAGTTTGTCCGAAACAGGAACATTCAAAACTTTTCCAGTTGACTTCACCTTCATTCCACGCGAAACGTGTCCAGTATTTTTAACTAGAACAATTGAAACAAAATCTTCATCAATGTTTAATACAAATCCTACAGAGCTATCATCAAACTCTATTTTTTCATAATACCCTGCATTAGAAAGTCCTGAAGCTTTCACAATTTCATCACCAACACTTTCTACAACTCCAAAATTTATAAGTTCAGGATTTGTCTGAGTGGAATACAATTCTTTTTCAATTTTTTGTATTATTTCTTCTGGTTTCATTTCAGTCTCTCTTTTATGACATTTAAGATTATTTTTACTATCCCTGAAATGCTATAATCTAAAATGAAGTCGCTATATTTAAAACATACACCGGCGACAACATTTACATCATCACGCTTAAAAGTAATTTTCTTACCAAGAAATATTGTTTCTATTTTATTTTTATTAGCGTCACTAAGTTCTCCTGCAAAGGTTGCAAGAACATTTTTATCTTTTATCTCATCAGATAAAATGCGAATAAATGTCTTAACATCTTGCCTTGAAAAGTTTGA
Organism: Endomicrobium sp.; assembly: GCA_031264325.1. Taxonomy (GTDB): domain Bacteria; phylum Elusimicrobiota; class Endomicrobiia; order Endomicrobiales; family Endomicrobiaceae; genus Endomicrobiellum. Next base: position 26,504 of record JAISEE010000034.1, read on the forward strand.
ATAAATCCAATTTAAATTTTTTTCCGACAACTCATCATATTCAACTATTGACTTTGCAAGTTCTTTAATTTGTGATCTTTTCATCTATCTTTTCCAGAGCACGAGACATTAACTTTTGCTTTTCTTCTTCACTAAATAGCTCTGACAAAACTTTAGATAAAATCTTGCTTGAAATATCAACAGATATTTTACCTATTTGTCTACTCATATTTTCAAACTCAATAGAGGCTTTATTTTTTGCTTCTTCTATAATTTGCTGTGAACGGGACTTTGCTTCAACTAATGTTTTTTCTTTTACTTCGTCAGCAGATGTTTTAATTGACATCATTAACTTGTCTGCGTCAACTTTAGCATTGGCAATAATTTTTTTTCGTTCCTCAGATGCACTTTCCAAAACAACTTTTGCATTTTCAACATCTTGCAGAGATTGTTCTATTTTACGCTTCCTCTCGTCAAGTATTCTCTTTAAGGGCTTGAATAAAAAATTTTTAAGAATAAGCACTATGATGAAAAAATTTATCAACTGAAACAAAAACAACTTAGTTTCTAAACCAAATTTTTGTATTATTTCCATTTTATCTCTTTTAATTTTGAATTAGAATGCCAAAATAAGAGAATAGATAGCTATAGATTCGGCAAAAGCCATTGCTATAAGCATATTTACCATTATTTTTCCTGAAGCTTCTGGATTACGACCTATAGCCTCAACTGCCTTTGTTCCAATCATGCCAATACTTAAAGCAGGCCCTAGTCCACCGACTGCAATAATAATTCCACCTGTAAAAGTCATTTTATCTCCTTATTTAGTGTGTTTATCTGTCATAATATGCATAGATGTCATAGTGAGCATCGCAAATACAATAGCTTGAATAATAGCAATCATAAGTTCAAGCCCTATAAAAGGTAAAGGAAGTACAAGCGGACATAAGCTATACATTGTTGCAATAACATTTTCTCCTGCAAAAATGTTTCCAAATAGACGAAAAGAAAATGATATAAATTTTGGAAATTCATTTACAAACTCTAAAATACCAACAAATAAAAATACTGGAAACATTTTAAAAGTTATAAATCTCATAACGTATGATTTTATGCCTGTTTGCTTAATACTAAGACAATGGGTGGCTACAACTGATGTAACCGCAAGTGCCAATGTTAAATTTAAGTCGCTGGTAGCAGCTCTAAAAAGAGCAACGCCATGATGTCCTGAAAAAAATGTGTAAAATCTTATAGATTCAAATCCTGGAACTTGAGGTACTAAATTTGAAATTACTATAAACAAGAAAAAAGACAATACCCAAGGATATATAAAAGATGCTCTTTTTTCATCAATATTTTCGGTTGTTTTTCTAAAAAAATCTGAAATAGCTTCAATGATATTTTGTACTTTACCAGGCTTAAGAGCAACTGATTTTCCAACTATTAAAACTAAAATTATAAGAATTATATCTGTAATTAGTGTGGTAACTACTGTATTTGTTATAGGGAAATCCGCTATAGTAAACAGTAGATCCGGACTGATATGCATATCAGTTCCTCTTCCTCTTTTTTATGTTAAGTGTATTCTTAAAGTATATAAATATATTTAAATTTAAATATATTTATAATTTATATTTTAATTATAGTCAGTTAATTATAGTCAGTGTTGAAATATTCTATGAATTTTATCATTTATTTAACTATTTAACACGTTTAAATCCGTTCAAAAGCATAACAATACTCTTTTTAGCATTTATATTTTAAGAATTCAACTCCAAAATTTTTAAATGCTTATAGATATAAATTTCGTTTTGTCAAATTTTTTTGAAAACAAGTACCAAGTTGTTTATAGGTTTCTAGATAATCATTTTTTCGTATAACACTCCAACTTTCAACAAAAGCTATGAATATCCTTCAATAGTCTTTTAAAATGCCATTTATAAAATAAACTAATAAAATTTTTCACGTTGAAATATATAGAATTAAGCATTAATCATATTATAAATATACTGGTAACTGGCAATGATAAAAGTTAATAAGTATGGCATTAAAAAATTAAATTTATTCCAAATGTATTACTAATCCTTTTTCGATATAAACGCATCAATTAGTTTTACCATTTGATAGTTATGTTACTGTTAACAAACCTGTTTAAATATATTATCTTAAAACATACTATATTAATTATACAAAATTCAGAGTTAAATTTCAAAATTCAGAAAATTTTTTTCTACCAAACAAGCCATTATCGTCAGTTTTTTATTTATCAATAAAAAAACAATAAACTTATAAACATTAAATTTAAAATATTTCGACATATATTTTGGCATTAAATAAGGAGAATTATTTTATTTTACCGTATAAAAAATTGTGTTTCTCAATTCACAGGCATGAAAAAACAAATCTTGTATGCAATAAATCTGCACTAAAACATTTCATGAGCAATTTGCCAGACAAAAAAACAACTATGATAGACTATAAAACAAACTTTAACAGGTTTTTTTAAATAATTTTTATTTATACTATTTTATATGTTTATAGAGTTTGTTTCTCTTCTATAAGTAAAATTAAATCTATTAAAAGCTAAAAACATAACTATAGGAAAGATAAGATGCGAATTTTAAAAAAATCATACGAAAATAATAAAACAAACTGATTGACAAAAAAAATGGAAGTAATGCTAGACTACTAAGTAACGTGTCTGTCTTTTATATTTTGTATCCTAAAGTTAAAACAAAAAAAATTAAAGACAAGGGAAATTGTAAAACCTGTTATGTTTTTGTAATATCATAATGTCAAAATATTTATTTTCAGTATGAGCTTTCCATTAAACAAAGTTGTGTTTTAATGTGTTTCAATTTAATAAAAAGTATTAATGATTTTCTCAAAACGAATATGTGTTAATATATTAAAATAAATGAACCCTTTCAGCACAATAGAGTTTATGTTTAATTATTTCTAAAATTGAAACCCACGTTAAATATTCTGGAGGACCAACTATTGTTTTTTTGCTTTATATTTTTGTTATATATTATATTATATATAACAAAAATTGATAGAAATGAAACAATAAATATACATACATATATTTACATACATATTTACATATTATAGATTGTCAAAATATTGTCAATAATTTATTGTTGACCTTATTTTTATAATACAAGCAAGTGTATTTGAGTATATTTCATAGTGTAGTAAGAACGATAAACACTAAAGCAAAACCAAGTCATGTTACTTTTCTATATACCTTGATACCTTATATGACAAGGAGGGATATGCTAAAATCATAAGCCATAAAATAGCAAGGTAAATTTTTTTATAAAAAACATAAATAAAGTGAGATCTATAAGTTTCATCATATATAATCGAAAAGTTATTAAAGAAATTGTGTTTTTGTTAAAATTTAATTATTTATCAATATAGTATAAAACTATGTCATAATATATAAATTTTTTAAGAAAATTGTTTAAGCTTGTAAGTTTGAAAGAAAAAAACGGAATGAAAAATAAACCAGTAGCAATAAAAGTAAAACTACGGATAAAATACAAATGGGTTTATTTTTAAATAAAACAAAATCGTCGCAATAAAAAAATTTTATACTTTTTTTAATAAATGCAATGACATTATATTTTCATTTATGTTAGAGTTCGTACTTAATGTGGAAAAATATAATTTTTGATACTTTTAAAATTTTTTTATTAAGTATTTATTTATAAAGTATTAGTAAAATGTTGATACAACACCTAAATATGTTTACTGATTAGCTTAACAGAAGCCGTATGATCTTTGGCAAAATTATAGTTATAGGCAAAGTGTTTATCATAATTAAAAACAATAAAATTGAAAGATAAGGATTTAAGATGAAAAAACTTGTTTTTATAACTGCTCCCAAACTATTTAGAGACGAAGAGTATTTTACACCTAAAAAAATTATAGAAAAAGCAGGCATAGAAGTAATTACAGCAAGTATAAAAATAGGAAAACTCATAGGGCGATTTGGTTATAAAACTGTAAGTACAATCTTAATTTCTGATATTAAGTCTTCTGATTTTGACGCTATAGTTTATATCGGTGGCAATGGATCAAGTGTATTTTTTGAAAACAAGTACACATTACAACTTGCAAACGAATTTTTTAAGCAAAATAAACCTCTTGCTGCAATATGTATCGCGGGTGTTATTTTGGCAAATTCAGGTGTATTAAAAGGCAGGAAAGCCACTGTTTACATTGATGGGAAAGAAGCTTTGGTAAGAGGCGGAGCTGATTACACAGGCAATTCTTTAGAAGTTGACGGAAACATCATTACTGCAAATGGACCTAATGTTGTAGAAGAGTTCGGCAAAGCAATTGTAAAAGCAATAATCTAAAACACAGCGATATTGTCCTTCTATAACTGAAAAAGCCTTATACTGTATCTGAATCTGATACAATGTTAAAAACAGTTATAAATAATATAAACTATACACAACACACATTTCCCACAAAATATATAACGCTTTTCACATTCACGACTAGGGGTGTCAACTTTTATTATCGTAACATATCTCTCAAGTTTCTCAAAAAAATTTTACATATACTTATACTGTGTTTCATCAATTTGAATTGTCTTGCTCTTATGTCCACCGTATTAATAAACCCATCTTGTCAAGCTACGCAAACAACACGTCATGCTTGTAACAACACCAGCCCATTGCTAAGTATGGTACCAGGGGAGAGGTTTATAACTTACTTCACAAGAACCCAAAGTACTATATAACGCTATAACAGCGCCATATCTTTCATGAGGTGTTTCTTACTTGACGCCAACTCACGCACTGACACCAATAAATATTTCCAAACTTTACTATCTACTCATGACCCTTTATCCACACACTAAAAGCTTTTTCAATATGTCAAAATGTCAAACTATGAAAGAACACCTTCCATTTATCTTTTCCAAATGCAATATCGCTATCTCGTTATTTGTAATATAATTTTATTTCTTTTGCCGTTGTATGTAACATCTAAATATTTACTCATATACACTTACTTTATCTCTAACCCTTATCGCTTAGTTTTATATTTTCACACACTAAACATTTAACACTCCACGCTATTCACTTCGCATGCTCTTTCATAAATACAGCATCGTTAAACTTCATCTATCTTTTCTTACTCACTACTAGACATTTATCGATATATTTTCTTCGTATTTATAGTCATCATTATATTGCCTCTGTTGTTTATTGTGTCCCATTTTATTCTTGTTATCTCTTTATTTCTAAGTACCATATTTCTTTTTTGCAATACATTTTCTCTTACTTTTTTATCAGTTGACTTTATTACTATCTTTATTTTTTATCCTTCTTAATAGTTCAAATATTTACTAGATGTAAAAAACTTTTTTGGAAAATTTATATGATATAAAACTATGGATATGTAACAAAAATATGAAAATTTATGATAAAAAACAAATCATATATATATCATACAATGCAAAATACAAAAATCGAAGAATACAAAAGAGTCTTAAAAAAATACATGGATAATTTGGAAAATAGGTTCTTAGCATAATTCTACCGCATGAAAATAATATTATGTTAATTAAATTTTGACTATTGGGTACCTAACGATATCACTTGGCATAAATAAAATCCAATACAAACTTTTTAGATACTCGCTTCATAAATGCGACAGAAGCTTTTTCCTGGTGTTCAAAATTGAAAAATCATAAAAATATACTTTTAATCATAAATTGATAAGCACAGTTTAACAATGGTGATAAATAAATGACCTCAGTCTGAAATATTAATTTATGTATTGTGGTAATAAAAGAATTGAAGACAAAGACGGCAAAAAGGTCTATTCCAGACAAAAGAAGCCATAGAAATTTTAAAAGTGGCAACTCTTTCAACTACAAAACAAAACGACGTAGTTTTATGCCCCTTCTTTTTGGCACAGACATAACAAGCAGTCGCTAAAAGTTTTGTCATAAATTTATCAGCCTAAAAAATTGTATACAGATATAATAACAATAACGAGAATAAAAAAAACATAAATAGTTTATTATCTAAAGGCAGTCTGGATTGAAACGCTTAAAAAAACAATAAAAATTTTTTTGTAAATCTCATTAAAAAAATATTATAGGTATAGGTGAATTTTTTATATACCCACTAAAAGATGTAGATATAATAAACAAACTAAAGCTTTATCAGGCGGTAATTTACATTATGAAGATACTAACCGGCTATATCCATAAAATAGAAATTATTATTCAACAAGCATTGTCCCATGTAAACAAGTTGAAATTATGGTTGTACTTAAAACAATAAATTGCCATTGCTTGATGATTTGAAAATAAAGTATACAAAAATATATCATAACAAAGTACAAAATTTAATTTTTTTGTCATACTTTACTTGTGGGACTATCTTAGTGGCTATTGTCTTGTTTAAAATTTACCATAAAGTGTGTAACTCTATAAAAAAAATACTAAATATGTGATATCATTATGATTATTACAACTTTTTACAAAAAAAACTATCACTCAAAAAAACAAATGAAAATGATGACAAAAGTATTAAAATATTAATGTGGTCAAGCAAAAAATTGAACACAGTAATACAGTATATACAAATTTCAAATTACATGAACATTTTTAACTGTTGATTACAATCAACAGTTAATGTAAAAAAAACCAAAATAAAATTATAAACAACAAATGAGTAATTTGATAAGACTTATAATGCTCAATAATTTTAAACTACTATCGTTTCTTGTCAGATGATATATATTAAAAACCATTACAACATCTCAATATTCAGAAACATAAAACATATCAAACAAGCGGGCGATGGGATTTGAACCCACGACCTTCTCGTTGGCAACGAGACGTTCTACCACTGAACTACACCCGCAAAAATACCTAATTAAATGCTGAGGGCGGGATTTGAACCCGCAATCCAATTAGGACACGCCCCTCAAACGTGCGCGTATACCAATTCCGCCACCTCAGCAAACGGTTTATTTACTTACCTGGTTTTTACAGAGTCTTCTGTAGGGATACTTGGAAGTCGGCTTATAATAGATGTCATGCTTATATTTGTTGAAAGTTTTGTAAGCATCAAAGATGTAAACAAAAATATACAAGCCATAATTATCGTCATTTTTTTTACAAAAGCCATCCCAGAAGATGCATTAAAAATTTGATCAGAACCACCTCCGACTCCAAAAATACCTCCAATTCCTCCACTTTTTTTTGCCTGTAGAAGAACTATAAAAATTAATCCTATACATATTGAATAATGAGCAAACTTAAAAACAAAGAATAAAAAGTTCATAATATTGCTATTTTATAACAAAAAACTTGGTGTGTCAAATTGTTTTTACTTATTGTTGATGTTTTTGTAAGTTTTTATTATGAAAATATTTGGAACGTTAATTGAAATGAAAACTGAAACATAGACATTATATTTATTTTATTTTTTATCTGGAAGAACGGTTATCCCGGGAAGATCTTTACCCTCTAAGAATTCTAAAAATGCCCCACCGCCAGTAGAAATGTGACTTATTTTTTTATCTATTCTCGCTTTTTTTGCAGCAGTGATAGAATCACCACCTCCAATAACAGATATAACTCCTTTGTCTGTAACGTCAGCAACCACTTTCGCAATTTCAACAGTTCCTTTTGAAAATTCATCTATTTCAAAAATTCCCAAAGGTCCATTCCAAACTATTGTTTTCGCCGATTTAATGATTTCAGCAAATTTTTCTATTGATTTAACTCCAATATCTACACCCATAAAACCGTCGCGTATAGCTTCATCAATAGTATTTTCTATAGTAGCATCTGAAGTCACGTTTTTTTTTATAAAATCAATTTTATTTGTAATGACATGATCGACAGGAAGTAAAAAGTTAACTTTCCTTTCTTTAGTTTTTTTAAAAATATCCAAAGCTAAATCAAGTTTATCATTTTCAACCAAAGACGCTCCCGTGTTTACGTCTTGAGCTTTTAAAAATGTGTAAGCCATAGCTCCACCAATGATAATAGAGTCAACCTTTTCTAAGAGATTTTTTATAATGCTTATTTTGTCAGAAACTTTTGCTCCGCCAAGAATTGCTAAAAAAGGTCTTACGGGATTCTCAAGAATTTTTCTCAAAAATTTTAATTCTTTTTTAACAAGAAATCCTGTTGCAGCATCTTTAACATATTTAACAATACCTGTTGTTGAAGCGTGTGATCTGTGTACTGCCCCAAATGCATCTTGAATAAAAACTTCGCCCATAGAAGCAAGATCTTTGGCAAAAGTATCCATAGAAGATTTGTTTTTCTCGCCACTATCATTTTTGCTTTCTTCTCCAGGATGAAATCTTAAATTTTCAAGTAAAAAAATTTGTCCTGGTTTTAAATTTTTTGCCACTTTTTTAGACTCAACACTTACACAGTTTTCGCTAACAAATTTAATAGATTTACCCAAAATTTTACCTAAACGAATGGCTATAGGTTTCAGGCTCATTTCAGAAACAACTTTGCCTTTTGGTCTACCTAAATGCGACATAAGAATTATCGAGGCGTTTTTTTTCAATAAATACTCTATTGTAGGAAGGGTCTCCATGATTCTCTTATCGTTTGTTATTTTAAAATTTGCGTCAAAAGGTACATTATAATCCACCCTAACTAAAACTTTTTTCCCTCTTACATCAATATCAGTAAGCGTCTTTTTCACTTAAAACCCCCAGTTTTGACTAAAAACCGCGCAGCGCAAAATTTAATACGCAAGTCACGGTCTTAATTATAATTTATGAGTTTTATTTTTATTTTACATTAAATAAGTATAATACTAAAATATAATTGTTAAAGCTTACTTAGTTATTATAAAACAAATTAACCATTTACTTTCTTCATATGAATAATAAGTTCCAAAATTTTACTTGAATAACCCCATTCGTTATCATACCAAGCAACAACTTTAATGAATTTATTAGTCAAAGCTATTCCAGCTTTTGCATCAAATATTGATGTGTGAGTGTCACCTAAAAAATCTGAAGAAACTACATCATCTTCAGTATATCCTAAAATACCTTCAAGCTCATTTTCTGAAGCAAACTTCATTGCTGATTTTATTTCTTCATATGTGGCAGATTTTGCTAAATTTACAGTCAAATCTATTACAGAAACATCAAGAGTAGGCACACGAAATGACATACCTGTTAGTTTACCGTTTAATTGAGGAATCACTTTCCCTACTGCCTTTGCTGCACCTGTTGAAGAAGGAATAATGTTTCCTGAAACTGCTCTTCCCCCTCTCCAATCTTTTGTAGAGAGTCCGTCTACAGTTTTTTGTGTAGCAGTTATAGCATGTACGGTAGTCATTAAACCATTTATAATGCCAAACTTGTCGTTTAATACTTTTGCTACTGGAGCCAAGCAATTTGTTGTACAGGAAGCGTTAGATACAAACTGAGTTTTTTTAACATAAGAGTCTAAGTTTACCCCGCAGACAAACATCGGAGTATCATCTTTTGAAGGGGCAGACATTACTACGTATCTTGCGCCAGCATCAATATGATGACGGACACTATCTTTTGAAAGAAATAAGCCTGTTGACTCTACGACATATTCAGCTTCGACTTCTCCCCATTTTAAATCTGCAGGATTTTTTTCTGCTGTTACACGAATAGTTTTTCCATTTACAACTAAATTACCGGCCTTTACTTCAACAATTCCTTTATACTGTCCATGAACAGTATCATACTTTAACATGTAAGCCATATAGTCAGCGTTGATTAAATCATTAATAGCCACAACTTCAATGTCATTTCTGTTTTGAGCCGCGCGAAATACTAGGCGTCCAATACGACCAAAACCATTGATGCCTACTTTAACCGTCGTCATAATAACGCCTCCTCTTGAATTTTAAGTTGAAAATATTATATTAGAGAGCTAGGCCTTTACTGCAGTTTGTTTTAGATTGTTTTAGATAATATATAATATAATAGTATAAAAATATGTTGATTTTGTCAAACTTAGAAAACAGATTTATTTCACCAAAGTAAACTTTTAACAGAAGGACAAATTTTGTTCAGTAGACAATTCTCATGATTTGGTTTTCTCGCTTTGCAAATTCTTTTTCCCAAAGCTTGTATAAGTAGAGAGAAGTTAATCCAATGCTGTTTAGGAATTATCATCATTAAATCTTTTTCTACTTTAACAGGATTTTTATGTTTTGTAAGCTTGAGTAAATTCGATATTCTTATAACATGCGTATCAACTGCAATTCCTTCTGTCTTACAAAAAGCATGCCCTAAAATGACATTAGCAGTTTTTCTTGCAACTCCTGGAAGTTTAAGAAGTTCTATCATCGTTTGCGGAACTTTGTCATCATATAATCTTAATATCATTTGAGCAGATTTTATAATATTTTTGGCTTTGTTTCTAAAAAATCCTGCAGATTTTATACAACTTTCGAGCTTAGATATGTCTGCATTGGCGTAATCTTGCAGCCGCTTGTATTTTTTAAACAAGTCTTTTGTTATTCTGTTTACTCTTTCATCGCTACATTGAGCGGATAATATCACAGCAACAAGAAGTTCAAAAGGATTTGAAAATTTAATTGGACATTTTATATAACCAAAGACTTCTTTTAAATTTTTTATTATTTTTAAAACATATTTTTTATCTTTTTTCACTTAATAGTCCCGTATGATACCGAAAATTTTGTTATGCATAGCTAAACTGTTTGCAACAAGCAAAGTTGTCTTAAATAGAGGGCTTTTATCACCGTTGTAATCGGAAATTATACCGCCTGCTTCTTTGGCTATTAAAATACCTGCAGCTATATCCCAAGGTTTTAAACCTTCTTCCCAAAAAAATTCAAAACGACCGCAAGCAACATATGCTAAATCTAAAGCTGCTGATCCAAGTCTTCTTACGCCCTGCACTTCATGTACTATATTGTCAAAATTTTTCATTACCCTTTTACTATCTTTTCTAAAATAATATGGAAAGCCAGTAGCCGCCAAAGATCTAATAGCATTTTGATTTTTTGAAACATTTATTCTTTTACCATTGAGCCAAGATCCTTTATTTTTTTCAGCTATAAAAATTTCTTTCATTACAGGCGCATAAATAACACCGGTAATAATTTCATCTTTATATTTTAATCCGATAGAGACACAAAACATAGGTAAACCGTGAACAAAATTTACTGTTCCATCTAAAGGATCTATAATCCAACAATAATCTTTATCTGTTTCTTTTATGCCATCTTCTTCAGCTAAAATTCCGTGTTCAGGAAAAATATCTTTAATTATCTTTATTATAGCCTTCTGAGCATTTTTATCCGCTTGTGTAACAGGATCTACTTCTCCTTTGTACTCAATATTTAATTTTCCGTTATAATGGCTAAGCAAAACATTCACTCCAGTTTTTGCCGCAGCTAAAGCTGTATTTGCATAAGATGAAAATTTCATTTTATCTCCTTATTTTTCAATATCAATTATTATAGTTGTATAATTCCAAATCTTTCGCCAGGTATCGCTAAATTTCATTATTAAGTTAATATTTTAGTGGTGAAATAAAACGTCAAATTTTTATTTTGTTTAGAGCGTTAAAACAAAAAGATTCATATCTACCGATGAATATTATTTTTCAAAATGATTTAAAAATTTTATATTATCAGTGATTATGAGCTAAACATTTTTACCTTAAAACATAAGAATAATTTGTCTTAAATTCAGAGTTTATACTATAAATATTTATCATTATCTGTCATCTATCACAAAAAAAACTCACTTGTATATTCCTGTATAGCTCGCACATGTCAAAACATTTAATAGAGATTTATTCATTCCTGTTTTCAAATGACACAACAAGAGTTTTATTATCTTTAATTAACAAAGCGAATATTCACATATAGCATGAGGCGTTCATATTTTTAAAATACCTAAATTAATGAAGAAACTTATTTATTGTTAAACAATTTACGTTATTTAGAAAAAATTTCAGGACATTATTTTGTTTGATTTGTAAAAATTATTTTTTGCTCATGCTTCAATTATATTTTAGCTCCACTTTTTTGATAAAAATTGTTTTAAAATTTGACATCCTTGAGTGATAGGTAAACAAACTAAAATAATAAATGGAGCATCATTAATTATAACAGCTTGTACAGAGCTATATGTTTAGACTCAACTTTCACCAAAAATATTTAGGAAAGATAGAAAAAGCTGAACAGCTATAGAAGCAAAAAATTCTTTATAAGCTCAGTATTTATATTTTTTACCTCTCTTCCATCTTCTCTTTCTTCCAAACATAAAACCTAAACCATC
>JAISEE010000001.1 GCA_031264325.1 Endomicrobium sp.
GACTTTACACTTGTTGCTAAAACTTTACCAAAAGTATCAGTAATATTTTAAATTTCTCTTTGAGTATCTAGCAACTATCGTTTTATTTGCATTCCAGTAGTTATCTATTTTTCCAATTATTTTAAAATTTATTTCAACAAATTCAGATACGACATTACCAAAAAAATATAATTCTAAAACTTAGTATTTAAAAAAGGCATAAAAAAACAATGTCACTCTATCTTTGTCAAATAAAACGAGTATAAAATAGCATCATATACACAGACATAAACTAGGGTTTGCAATTTGTAAATTTAATCCATAGGTTAATTGATTACAGCTTATTGAATATTAAGACATTAGCTAGAGATGTAAAATACCCACACTCTTTCTTTACTTTTTATTTATCATTGATTTTTCATAAAAATAATTTTCAAGTATGCACACTTGCCTTTTTTCATTATATTTTAGTACAAATATAATGAACTGATTAGCTATTTTCATACTTGACTTTTCTGTTATTTACGAATATAAATTGTTTGCTACCAAAAATACATTGAAATCACTTTTAAGTATTTTGCAATTATTTAAAATAGCTGAACAAATCGTAAACTATAAATATATACTGCTCATAATAGTTTATTAAACCTCACAATTCTGAAATTAAACCATTATATTCTATTTCACAATATACCTTAATACTGAGTTTAGATAAAAAATACTTGAAGTTGTTACTTCTTTTCTTAAATAATCGATCGTCCATAGACTTTTGCTTCTTTGATTGTTATGTTAAATAATCTATTTGAATATTAAATATTTTATACTTTTAATATCCAAAGCAAAATATAAAATTTAACGCACAGATACACCCAGAAGCCTTACTTGCTCTTATTTCTGTATCGAAATTAGTACTAAAATTTTTATTTAAACATACCAGCTAAAGCTATTGCTCCATCATATCATCTTCAATAAAAAAATATTCCAAAGATTCCATACCTGCCTTATTAAACATACTTATTAAAAAATTTTACATTCTTTTAAAACTTTTTTTATATATAATTTTGAATTTTTTTCTTTTATTACCACAAATCACATAAACAAAAGGGATATCTAATAATATTTACAGATATTATTACCTTGTATCTTTTTTATAAATATAAATACAAAATTTTTAAAATAATCTAACAAACTTTCAACATTTTTTATAATTCTCATTTATAAAAAATCAACGTAAAAACTATAACTTTCTTTTGTGACACATTTGTAGCGTTAACATTTGAATAAACACAAATCTTACAAAAAGAATTAAAATATAGAAAATACGTCTAATACATTTTATCTTTAATCTTTTTCAAAATATTTTTTCTGATTTACACTTTTATATTAACGCACATTACGGGGCTTGAAAAAAAGATTTTTTATGTTTGTGTTTTAGAATTTAAATTAACTTTTACATTTTTTGTAAAACTATCTATTTAACATTCTATAATCATTTTGCATTCCGTAGCCATTTTGTTTAAATAATAATTACATAATTTTGTCATGCGACTTCATAAAGTGCTTTGTCATGTCTGAACCCAAATATAACTTCTTCCTACTAACTCAAAAAAAGACATTGATGTTGAATTTTGGCATATACACAAAGATTTTTCGTTTTCAAAATTTCATAAAAATTTTTAAAAAATAAATCACATAAAATAAGGCTTACTTCGATATCAAACAAATTATTTAGAATTTTTGGCAAATTTAAACAAATCAGAAAAAGTAATTTTTGTTTTTAGTATACAAAGTCCTCCTAAAATAAATATAACGGCAAGTTGTAAAAAATGGCAAATCGTCATACATACAAAAGCCAAATCTTTATCTACATATAGTATTGACAATGCCAAAACGCCCATAAACTCAAATGCACCAAAATATCCTGGAGCAGTAGGGATTATACTACCAGTGCCTATTATTATAACTGTAAATATGCCACCAAAAATTGAAATATGTATCCCACACGCATAAGCCACAATAACAATAAATAATGCTTCTGTTATCCATAAAATTCCTGAAAAAATAAAACTTTTTACTAATATAGATGGCTTTTTAAAAACAATAAGTCCAAATGTGAATCTGTTTAAAAAAGCTGTTATAAATGATTTAATGGTTAACGGTATAGGCATTTTTGACAATATTTTCAAAGTTTTATCTTTATGAGTTAGTATAATGTAAAGAATTGATAAACAAATAAAAAAAACAAAAGTTAATATATAAAAATATTTTTTTATAAATTCAGGGAAAGACGCACCCCTAACTATTAAAAAAAAAAATAAAACAAACGTTATTATATCAAACAAACGCTCTATCACAATCGTAGCAAATACACTACTTCGGGACACGCACAAATACTCACCTGTTATTTTGGCTCTTATCAAATCACCAAGCCTTAAAGGGATTATGTTATTTGCAAAAAAACCAACTACTGTATAAGGAAAATTATCTAAAACTTTAGTCTTTTTAATAGATAAAAGAATATAATAATATCTCACACTTCTAAGAATATAAGTAAAAACATAAACTAAAACTCCTGGAATTAAAACGAAATACTTTACACATGCTGTAAACTCAAACAACTTTTTAATATCTATTTGATGCAGAGTCAGCCAAATAAAAACAATACTTACGCATATACCTACCAATATTTTCAAAAAATATTTCCTGAACATTTATTTTTAATCCCTATAAAATTTATACATGATAAAAAATAAATGGATTTTTTCAACAACCAACATTATTTTTTCCAATACTTTTTATAAGATAATACAGCCAACAACTATGCAAATTAAAATAATATTTACCATTATTTTAACAAGTTATAGATGCATATATGCATATCATTTAGATTTTTTATAGAATTTTTAAAAAGCCTTTATATATTATTATTTAACTTGATACGTAATAAAATAAACGTTGCTAGGTCTTCAAGAATATTCTGGGTTTAAATAATCACACACCATCGCTTTAATAAAACAAACTTTGCTTAAGTAGTTTCTCTATTCGCAAAAAATAATATCCTTTTTTTTATTTTTAACAAACATATACCGAAACACCTAACGAAATAATCAAATGACAAAGTTATCAAATATAGTCGTTAATCTTTTTTTTCTACAACACGCAATGGTAGAGAAGCAAAAAAACTGAAGAATCAAAAAGAAGACAAATCTATAACCCTATGGTTTCATCTAAAGCCTATAGAAATATATTATAGCAATAACAACATAAAATAAAACATTAACAAACATTTCAATTGTATCCCAAGAAAATATGAAAAAATAGGAAGACGCTTGAACTTCCTAAAATTTTAGCTCCCAGCAAAGATCATATCAAGCAATTGAATTTGTTTAGGAATGAATATAGCAATAAAAGATGCCAATGATAAAAAAGGTCCAAATGGAATATACATTTCTTTTGATTTCTTTTTAAATAAAATAAGAACAAGACCGACTATGCTTGCTAGAAACGAAGCAGTAAAAATTGACAACAAAACCCGCTCCGGACCAACAAAAGCCCCTACACCTAACATCAACTTCACATCAGATCCACCCATAACTTCTTTTTTATAAAAAAATTCTCCTAACATAGCAATTAAAAATAAAATACCACCTCCAACAAAAGCACCCAAAATGGAGTTAAAAAATTTTAAAAAATAACTTTTGTCTAAAAAAATAGGATTAAAAAAACTAAACAATAATCCGATGCCAAATAAAATATGTAGATCTACTATAGAAATCAATTTATAAAAATAATCCTCAACTGAAACTAAAATCAAAATAACTGTAAAAAAAGAAAACATCAAAAAATTTAACGAAAAAGAAAATTTACAAAAAAGAAAGACTAAAGAAACAGCACAAATAAGCCTTATGTA
Source organism: Endomicrobium sp. (assembly GCA_031264325.1). Classification (GTDB taxonomy): domain Bacteria; phylum Elusimicrobiota; class Endomicrobiia; order Endomicrobiales; family Endomicrobiaceae; genus Endomicrobiellum. The sequence continues at coordinate 3,890 of JAISEE010000001.1, forward strand.
AAAACTTTTATAAATAGCTACATTCCCAATTTTAAAACCTATATAAAAAACAAACAAAATTTTAAGAAGAGTCATGCTCTATAGTTTACCCCAATTATCGGTTACTTATCACTGTCAACATTGCACAACAGTCGCAGTTTTTAATGACAAAGACCTTTTTATAGTAATAATTTCCTTATAATTACTCTTAAACACACAAAGACATTTGTAAATAGTAAAAAACAAACAAATCTATAATTACAACTACTTACCCCCGCTATTTCAAATTTTATTAACTCAGATTTAACCTTTATGTATTTCAAATCGCTCTTTTAATTTCAATTCAACGCATTTAGGCACAAAAGTTTTTGTGCTTCCACCAAGCATAGCTATTTCTTTTACCATACTTGAAGAAAGAAACGTATAAGATTGATCCGGAGTAAGAAATATTGTTTCAATTTTTTTATTTAATTTTCTGTTCATTAAAGCCATTTGGAATTCATGCTCAAAGTCCGAAAGAGCTCTCAGCCCTCTTATTAACACAAAAGAATTTATTTTCTTAAGATAATCAGCTAAAAGTCCAGAAAAAGACAAAACCTCAACGTTTTTTAAGTGTTTAGTAGATTTTCGCAATAAGTCAATTCTTTCTTGCAATCTAAAAGTATGTCTCTTATTAACATTATCTGTCAAAGCTACTATTATACTTGGAAATAAATTAGAAGCTCTTGCTATAATATCTAAATGTCCATTAGTTATAGGATCAAAACTACCAGGATAAACAGCTGAAAAATTTCTATCCATGACAAATTTTATATCAATTTTAACATCAATATGTCAATAAAAATTTAATCATAGAAAAAAATAAAAATTCTGTTTTTTTATATCATCAATATACAATAAGTATAATTTTACCTTTGCTTTGTTTTTTTTCTTCATTAAAGAACTTTATTGGTGTTTTTCAAAAAATTATTCCCGAAATACTTGATCTTTTTGACAACTAAGTAAAAAAAACCAAAACTAATTTTCAACAAGAATAAAAAAAATAACATTCTATGCATGAATGTTATAACTTTCTCTAAAATTTTGTCATCCTATTTAAAAAATGTATACAATACCATAACAAACAAATCTCTGTCACAATATTTTTACGATAAATCAAATTCTAAAGTTAACTAAGGTGCCTTAACGATTCAATCTTTGCTCAAACCTTCTTAAAATATTTAAAATTAAGTATTATTATTTATAATGTTATATAAATATATAACATTCAATATGTAAAGCCCAAACAAACAGCAGAATATTCAAATATCACAACTGCTTATAAAGATAAATTATTTAAAGTCATAATTATAACGCTTGAAAATATTAAAAATTGCTACAAATTATCTTGCGAAAAATTTCATTATTAAGATCGTAACATCTCAAAATACAACAAAATATTTCACTAAACTAAACTTAACAGAAAACTATTATGATGAATATTTTCCAGATTTATATATAACTATAATATTCTCAAAAAAACAACTATCTTTTTAGTATTTGAGACTATCAAACAAATAACTTTACATCTGTTTTATATATTTATATATTAAGAATTAATCTTATCGCTATCATCAACATACTTTTTTTAATTTCAACTTCATTTAAAAAAACATATAAAATTAACTAATATGTTATGATTTATGTATTATTTTTTTCGTTTAAAATATAGTCTATTTTTAAAATTTTTAATTTGTAATAACAAATTGTCGCTTATTCTATTATTTTCTAAAATCATAAATTATTTCTCGACATTTTTGCTTAAATCATCACATTTAACTAAAAATAACCTTCTCAATATAAACAATTAAAACATATATCCTTTATCCTTCTATAAAACTATAAATCTCAAAAATAAGTATGCTCCAAATATCCAAATGTTGACGAATATCAAATAGCAAAATACATATATATGTATTTTGCAATAAGTATAGATATCTAATATATCAAAATTCCGCTAAAAATATTTAATGAGAACAGCAAAAATTAAGATATTGGCTAACAAAATGAAAAATTAACATCTATCATTATTGTTTTATATCTAAAATATTTATTCTATGTTTTAATATTTTTTCCAATAATTCAGTATAATACAAAAGATTAGGGTTATACTTAACAAGGACTTGCAAACTCTCCGTTAAAGATATTATATCCATTTCTTTTAAACCTTTAGGCACGGGAAGCAACTTCGGAATTCCAAGCTTGCGCGATAGATATGGAGATATTTTTACAGTTTTTAGAGACAGCTTCGGAGCAATATATTTTAAAATAGCCTCTTCATCCTCAATATTCTGCTCTGAACGAAGTAATAAAACTAAATCTTCAATGCCAAACAAAAGAATAGGTTCATAGTTTATTTTTCGCCTTGCCTCGAAATTTGCTAATGCAAGTTCAAACTCTTTCTTCATCTTAGCTTTACATTGAGTGGCTTGTTCTTGAAAACTCAAAGGATAAACAAAGGCTATAAGTTCATTTTCAGTGTCATGATAGAGTATAAAGCACTCAGCAAAAAACATTTCTCCACAAACAGGACACGATACTAAATTAATTTCACCAGCTATTAAAGCTTCTTTTAATTCAGGATTGCCTGCAACGCTTATAGCTGAAAGCAAACTTGCCTCAAAAATATGTTCTTGAGGGCATTTTATTTTTTCAATATTAGAAATTGTCATACAGAAATTTTATAAATTATCCAAAAGTTAATCAATATTTATTGTTCCAACTGTAACTTGAATATTTTCCTTCAATCATTAATTAAAATTTTATTGACATCTAGCTTATCTAATTATTTTTATGTAAATCTTTATTCATAACACAGGTGTAAACTTTTAACAAATAACGTTGCGGTAAACATCCAATAGATTTAACTAAATAAATATGTCTAACTCTTGAACAATGATTCCACTGCTCTTTTGTTCTTTGTATAAGGTGCAACCTTATAATTTTTACCTTAAAATTAAATCGTTGATATAAAAAATATTTACACATTTTATCTATGTGCTCTATTTTCTCTTCAAATATACTCACATAAACATGCATTACTCAAAGGCTTTTTATAATTGAATGAATGGATATTAATAAGTCTCATTTTAGTCAAAACATTGAAATATTTTGACGAGATAATAAAATAAAATATTATTATTAATTATTGATGATTTTTTACCGTAAAACATCAGACAATCCTCCTTACAAAATCCTTTGCAACAATATCTTTTACTTTTTTAAAAATAACCTTTATAGTTAAGTTGTAAAAATTATCTCATAAAATAGGAATGAGTTTTTATAAACAAAAATAGCACTATCAATGTGCTATTTTTGTTTATAAAACAGTATTTCATCTATAGGCATGCATGTTCATAATAGTACTTCTATATATAAATATAATAATTTTAATCTAACGAAGCATTTTTTCCTGTTTCTTTCTCATACTTAAGCATTACTTGTTTTTTCTTCAAGCCACCTGAAGCAGAATATCCTCCAAGCTTACCATCACTCCTTATAACCCTGTGACAAGGAATTAACGGAGCAAAAGGATTATTTGCCAATGCAGTTCCTACGGCCCTTGCGGCTTTAGGAGAACCTACTTTTTCCGCAATTTGCTTATATGTTAACGTTTTACCAGCTGGTATTTCAAGACAAGCAATCCAAACTTTCTTATAAAAGTCAGAATATTTGCTCATTTTTTTAATTATATTTTGAAGTATTTTAATATGGTTTTTTTTATTCTTTTCTGAAATCATTTAAAATTATTTTTTTCTCTTTTGTCAAATTTTATTCTTCTAATAAGATAGATTTTTTATTTATCTTTTCAAAAAAATTTGAAAAACGAATACTCCGCTTTCATATAACTTAAAATTAAATACTTACTTAGTTGCCATGAATAGCCCATTTTATATACTTTGTTTATTATATTATATCTTATCAAAATTATAATTTAGTTTTAATATTTGCTCAAAAACAAATTCATTTAATCTTTATAATCTTTATTAGATACGTTTCTTTAATTACCATTTTAAGCCATCCAAAAACTAAAATATGTAACATATTAAAATTTTTCATTTTTGTACAATATCTTCAAAAAATACTTTATCATCACTAAAATTATTAATAATGAACCTTTACAAGGCTTTTAATAAAATTTTTATCGTTTAGTATCAAAATGAAATATTCTTTAGCTATCTTTTTCAATAATCTTACTCCGATCATTCCATTTTTATCTTTTATTTCTTAAGGAAAACATCAACAACACGATAATTACAATATTGAGTTAGAACTTTGCATATATCACAGACAGAATCTTTGTTTTCTTTTCATATACGAACTACTTACCTATCTTTTTATCTTGAATGCCTCATTTATTCATAAAATATTTGTAAAAATATTTTTGCACCGGCAAATATCTTTTGAGTGTTTGCAATAGTACTTCCATATTTCCGAAACTTAATCGCTCTTTAAAAACATAAATGACAAATAACATGTAATTTATTTACTTTGTTTGAGTATAAGCTTATAAGCTCTTCAAAAAAATTTCTCTTCCATATCGCAATTATCACGAATTTTTTCAAACAAATACTTTATAAAACTTTATTCTTTTCATCTTCATAACCAATAAAATATATAATATCTTTCTCACTTTGTCTTTTATTTCTTCATTTTGCAAAAACTTGTCGTTTTTTTATTACTTCATAAAGTTTCTTATAAAAATACTCTTCTATTTATGTATAATTAAATTTTTGTATCAACAAAAAAAACAACAGTCATGTTTTTTCAGTATATTATTCTATACTTCTTACTTACTATTTTTTTATCAACACAAACATAGTCAAAACTTGCCGTAATTAAAAATAAAATTGCTAATTCCTATAATATTATCACAAATAACTTTTAATATATCTTTATTTGCAACTACATTCTATATACGCAATATCTTTTTTAATTAACAAGAGAGCCCAAGTATTTACTTACAATTATCATTACAAACAACGCAAATAAACTATATTACTACACAAATATAAATTTTATCTTTCATGTACTTCATTACGAAAACATAAGTAAAGTATAAGAAAAAAAATATTAAAAATATTAATATTATATTAATAAAATTAGCTGTAGCAACAAATATTTTTAAATCCCACTTTTTAAATTTTATATAAACTTTTTTCTCTAAGTTTTCTATGATACTTTAATGCAAATCTATGAGACTCATCTCTTATCGATTGTAAAAGCTTTAAAGCTTCTGAATGTTTGCTTAGAATTAATGCTTTGTCCTTAATAGGAAAAAATATTTCTTCATTTTTTTTCGCCAAAGAAATTATCGGTATGTTAACCTGAAGCTCTTCTAAAGCGCTTACAGCTGCCCCAAGTTGTCCTTTCCCTCCATCAATCAAAATTAAATCAGGCAGTTTTTCATTTTTTATAATTAACGAAGAATATCTTCTAAAAACAACTTCTCGTATAGTGGCAAAATCATCTGCACCTTTCACAGTTTTTATCTTAAAACGTCTATAGTTTTTTTTATCAGCAATACCATTGTAAAATCTAACCATTGAGGCAACAGCATTTGTACCTTGTATATTTGAGTTATCAAAACCCTCTATAACAGCAGGAAAACTTTTCAATCTTAAAATTTTTTTCAATTCACTTATACTATCCGCTCTTTGAATAGACTTACTTACTTCATCTTGAGTAATTTCGTTAATCATCACTCTTTCGGACATATTCTCAATAGCATAAAGTCTATCTCTCACTTCTTTAGCTTCTTCGTAACGCATATTATTGCTTAAATTAAACATACGCATTTGCCATTTGTCTTCCAGCTTCTTAAACTTTCCATTTAAGAACAACACTACATCTTTTATTTTGCTTTTATACTCCATTGACGTAATCTTACTCATGCATGGAGCACAACACATACCCGTATGATAATACACGCAAGATTTGACTTTTTTTTCTTCAGGAAGCTCATATTGCGTAAAATTTAATTTACATGGGCGAATTTTAAAAAACTTCACAACCCAACGGATAAACTTTTTAATATAGAAAATTTGAGGATATGGTCCAAAATACAAAGAGCCATCAGTAATTTTTCTTCTTGTAAGCGTTAAGCGTGGAAAATCTTCACTTGCTGAAAACTTTATGTAAGGATAAGACTTGTCGTCTTTCCACATGGAATTAAAATATGGTTGAATCTTATTTATCAATTGTCTCTCAACAATCAACGATTCCCTTTCTGAAGCGCATAAAATATAATCTATCTTGCGCATGGCTGTTATAATAGCAGCAGACTTTGAATTTATGTCTGCATTGAAATACGATAATAGCCTGTTTTTAAGACTTTTGGCTTTACCAATATAGACTATATTTCCTACTCCATCGCGCATTATGTAAACGCCAGGAAGTTTTGGAATCTGTTCAAACTTTTTATTTTTACATACAGGCATAAATACTCACTCTCTTTATCTGACAAAAGTACTTTTAAGTATCTTAAGCTCATCAGATTTTAAAATATATGATGATATAATAAAGGCAGCTAAGCTCAAAACTATAGCAACAGGCACTGAAACAAATAGATTGTCTGATACTTTGCAAACATCCCAGGCTACAATAGCAGTAATTATTGAAGAAATGAATGACTTGCAAGAAGAAAATATTATCAATCTCAAGCCAAATCTTCCTATACGCTTCCTCAAATATATTACAAGAAGCATAAAATTAAAGTAAGAAGACAAAGCCGTAGCAAGAGCAAGGCCACCAACATCCATAAGACGTATCATGATCATACATAGAAAAATATGTAAAATCATAGCCCATATAGATGTTTTTATAGGCGTTTTAGTGTCTTGAAACGAATAAAATGCATTAGCAAAAATTTTCACCGAAGCGTAAGCGGGAAGACCTAAGGAATAATAAAATAAAGCATTGTTAGTCATAATAGAACCTGCACATGAAAACTTTCCATGTTCAAATAAAAACTTAATTATCGGCAATCCTATAGTCATGAGTCCTGCTGCTGCCGGAAACAAAGTAAAGTTTATAAACCTAATTGAATAGTTAAGAGAACTTTTTAGAGCATCAATATCCTTCTGAGCATAAGCTTTTGACATACTCGTCAAAGAAACTGCGGCAAAAGCTAAACCAAAAATAGCAAGAGGCAACTGCATAACTCTATTGGAATAATAGAGAGCAGATACGGCTCCACGAGAAATTAATGTTGCACAAATATTATCTACAAAAGCATTAATCTGATCCGCAGACAACCCAACTAAAGAAGGCAACATGAGAACAGCTATCTTCTTTATTCCTGGATGCTTTAAATCCAACATAAATTTTAGATGCCAGCCTAAGCTTTTAAGTTTTAGATACTGGACAAAAAAATGCAAAATACTACCTACTATAATACTTACAGCAAGGCCTTTAATCTGGCTTTTTGAAACAAAAAGTGGGGCAACCGTCAACATATAAAAAATCTCAGAAAAACTCAACATTGACGGTGCAAGCGCAGGTATAAAAAAAGAGTATAAAGTATTGAGTATCGCAAGTAAAAAAGCAGCAAGACAAATAAAAAGAATAAATGGAAACATCAATCTTATAAGATCTATGGTAAGCTGAATTTTTTCAGTGTCATCTGTAAATCCCCAAGCTATTATCCTTGCAAATGTCGGAGCGAAAAATACTCCAAAAACTGATATCATAAAAAGAATTATAAACAGTGCCGTAAAAACAATATTCAAAAACTTTTGCGTCTCGTTTTTATCTTTTATATGCAAATATTCACAAAATACAGGCATAAAAGCCACTGAAAATGAACCTTCTCCAAATACTCGTCTAAAAAGATTTGGCACTTTAAAAGCTACATAAAAAGCATCAGCAAAAACTCCCGTTCCAAAAAAATATGCAACAAGCATGTCTCTTATATATCCAAAAATTCTTGAAAGCATTGTTCCAAAAGAAATTTTCCCTACATTTTTCACAAAAATTTTATGTTCCATATGTAAAACCCCTAAGCTAATACAAATTCAACATCAGGCTGAGCTTTAAACCAAGTTTTTTGACGCTTAGCATAATGTCTTGTGTCTTTTGCAAAAGCAATTATTAATTCTTCTTTTGAAATTTCTTTATCAAGATATTGAATTATGTGCTTATAACCTATTCCACTCAATGCAGGACAATTTTTATCATAACCCATATCTAAAATCTTTACTGTCTCTTCTATCATTCCTCTCTCTATCATCAACTTACATCTTGAATTAATTCTATCATAAAGGATATCGTTTTCAACTATAAGACTATAATGCTTAAAATTATATCTTTGGGCTTTTGGCTTAATAAATTCTTCCATAGTTTTTCCAGAAAGCATGTTAATTTCCAATGCTCTAAGTAATCTTTGAGGATTTCTTTTATTTTTCTCAGCTGCTATAGGATCTAACTTTAAAAGACTCTCATATAACTCATCTTGAGTTTTATTTTTCAATTCTTTCCGTACAAACTGATCGGATTTTGGCATCTCATCAAAACCGTAAAGCAAAGCTTTTATATATAATCCTGTACCACCTACTACAACAGGCACTTTTCCATTCTTAACAATTTCAGATATTTTCAAATCTGCACTTTTAACAAACTTCATCACATTATAATTTTCATTTGGATTTATAATGTCAGTCAAGAATTGGTATATTCTGTCAATTTTACGAATACCGTCTTGTATAAAAACACCTCTTTTGTTTGTCCCTATATCTAAATACTTATAAACTTGTCTTGAATCGCAAGAGATTATTTCTCCGCCTATTTCTTTACAAACTTCAACAGCTTTTTTTGTTTTTCCGCTTGCAGTAGATCCTGAGATAATTATTATCGCGGTTCTCATATTCAATTTCCATTTATTTATATTTATATTTAATATATTTAAAAAATTATCTACTAGTTCGTTTTAAAAAAATTCTATAAACTTTAAGCCTACTTTAGAAAAAAATAAAATGACTATATTAAAATCACTTATCATTTTTTATTTCAATATTAAAGAATACGCTGCCTTCTACCTTTATATTAAATCTACATACAGATACAACAAATAATTTTATCAGTTTTTTCATTCGTTTCAATATCCATAATGTCTTCTGTAATCTGAAACTACAATTTTAATTATTTGCTCAATTATCACATTGTTAAAATAATGCAGAATATACGATAACTCAAAAAAAATTACACCAAAACTTTCAATAATTACCACTACCCTAATTATCAAACAAAGCAATATTTATTTTGTTTTCAGTAATAATGTGAATGTGATATGTTCCAAATATTTGCCTCCAAAAACTTTTATATTTTTACAAAAAAAACTCTCAGAGACAAGTTTTTTTTGTTGCCTTGTGAAAACATTAACAATATTTATATCTACTGAATAATTTTAAAATTATATTTTGATATCTACTAGATGGCAACATTATCATCATTTCTAAAAAAATGATTTATTTATCTTTATGTTGATAAATAAAGTTATTTAGAGTAAAAAAGTTTTAAAATCATGTTTTTTGACCCGATATTTATTTTTATTTTAAAATAGGATGCGAGACAAGAATATTTTTATAGAGTATTCTATAATATTGTAGATAAAAAATATCATCGTACATATTTTTCAACTGCGTAAGCCACTTATGACAAATTTACTGGATAAAAGTTTTCAAAAAAGATATTGCTATCTTTTTTGAAAATATTTTCGAATTTGCGAAAACAGCTTATTCAAAAGAACTTATAGTTCTAGACCGCTCTAAATCTTTTTTATTCATACCACACAACCATTGTTGAAAACTCCTATAAGTTTTTTACCAACTTTTTTCTACATCTACTATTACACAAAACACAGAAGATTTTAAAAAATTTTTTACAAACTCTGTTAGACTCATTGACAACACCCAAAAACTGTCCTACACCCCCACCTTAACAACTATTTTATTGATAATTTTATGAAAAAAATTTATATGCATTTTTCTATATTTTCCTTCTGCCGAAAGAGAAGATTAAAAAATGTAAATATAGCTCAACTTATTCAATATCAGCACCTTCCATATATCAATGTTTTTTATTTTTATTAAATGTAAGACCCTTGGAAGCTCAAAGCGGCATAAAGATTTCACACGCATACATTCCCCATTCTTATCATTGCTATAATGTAAAAAAAACAAAACTTCCCTTCACTCTTTAGCGCATCCAGTACTGAAGTTTATAAATCAACTTTAAGACTTCCAAAACACTTTATTAAGTTCAAAACAAATGCATCGTAAATAAGCTTTAATACAACCTTAATGTCTTTTACAGAACAAGTCTTCTACTATTACCCCCCCCCACGCTACAGATATCCACTATAGACAGACAAATACATAAGATTATTAAGACTTCTCTGTATATATTGTCGCATATTAATTTAAAATTTTAACAGTCTGTTTTTTTCTATAAAAATAACTAGCCGACAGTGTAAGGTTACCTATCAGCTCATATCATAACACGTATATTCTTTTGTCCATACCTATTTCACCTTCAGGCACAGAAGCAAAACTATCTAAACTATTTTATATCAACAACAAAAACTAAGGTAAATCGATTTATCAAATTTATTTCTTGATTGCTCATTAAAACGTCGTTTTATTATAAACCACTTTTTTAATATTCTTTCAACAACTAATATCTTCCATCTTTTATAGAGAGTTTTTTGATGTTAAATTTTTTTAACAGGCAAAAAATTACTCCAATGGATTTGAATAAAACAAACCAACAAAACATGTCTATTTTTAAAATAATTTACAATGTTTTTAATGCAAATATAAGAAGGAAAACCCATGTTCTTAAAAAGTTAAAATACCATTTTCAACCCTCAAAATTTTTTTCCTAAAAAAAAGTATTTTTTCTTTCAGTGGCTTTAACTAGCACACTATATATCTCCTACTAATAAATACTAACTGTCTGCTTGTGAACATAATAATATTTTAATGCTTTTTTTATGTTAAAACCACATTAAATTTTACTTATTTATATATTTTATATTTTACAATAGTCAATAGTAACACAAATACTGAAGTATATATCCATGCCAAAATTATTGATTCCTCGAAGACTCTCTTTCCTTTGCCTTAAGATAATGTTTTAAATAAACTCTATTACTGATAGCAAAAAAAATTTTAAGAAACATCCCGAAACAAAAAAAATCTTCTGCTAAAATATTGGCTACTACAAACACCGCAGGTATTGTGTCGTCAAAAACAACAGACATTAATTTAATGACTCAAAGGGGATATCTCTTAACAAAGTTCGTTTCTCGTACATTATAATTTTGTAATTTCACTTCATTATCAACTTAAAATGCCTGATTCTTCAAGCTACTCACAAACATCAACCTTCAAAACCTATGCTATTATAATTTTTATTATATAAAAACCACAGAGCGATAAGGAGTATCATGTACAACATCTTATCAAAACATTTCATAAATCACCAAACTTTAAAACAAAATACCACAAAATTATCTCAAGCCAAATTATAAATTTGTTCATACAATATCACCAAATAAAGAATTTACTTTAGCTTCCTTTATACTGACATTTAAATGTCTACCTAAATCTTTTTCACTGCCTCCTGTTACAAAAACCTTGTATCCACCACTTGTTCTTGCTTCTATAACACCATTTTTTATTTTCTCAACTAAAACCTGTTGAGCGTTACCAACCATCGATTTAACTATTTCAACAGAAATTTTATTAGATTCTTCAAGTATAAGCCTATGGCGCATCTTTTTTTCTTTCAAAGAAGTATTATCGAACATATTTGCGGCTTTTGTATCTGGACGACTAGAGTACCTAAAAACATATAATCCGCCGAATCTTATTTCCTTAACGGCTTTAAAAGTTTCTTCAAAATCTTCTTTTGTTTCTCCTGGGAAACCCACTATGATATCAGTTGTTATTCTTATATTTGGCACTGCCATTCTTAATTTTTTAACCAAACCAATATAGTGTTCATAACTATACTTTCTGTTCATAGCCTTAAGAACCTTATTTGAAGCAGACTGCATTGGCAAATGAATATGAGAGCAAACCTTAGATTCTGTTGCCATCATTTCTATAAGTTCGTCACTTAAATCTTTTGGATGGTTAGTCATAAATCTTATACGCTCAAGACCGTTGATAGTTGCAAGACTTTTTACCAATGAAGTAAAATTAAAATTTTTGTATCTATAAGAATTTACGTTCTGCCCCAAAAGCACTACTTCTTTAGTGCCGTTTTTTATTAACAAAGAACTCTCTTCTAATATATCTAAAGCATTAAAACCTATTTCTCTACCTCTAACAAGCGGTACAATACAATAAGAACAATAGTTGTCGCATCCACGCATAATTGTCACATATCTTACAATATTAGAAAAATCTTCAACTTTATCAAAAGAAAAATCATACAAATTGCACAAATTTACAATTTTTAAGACTGCATTATCTATATCCTTACTTCCTACTATCAAATCAACACTTTTAAAACGTTGTTGAATTTTAAAACCTATTCTTTCCGCCATACAGCCTATAACAATTATTTTAATGTTTGGATTGTCTTTCTTAAGCTCTTCCGCTCTCCCTAAAAAAGAAAATGCTTTTTGTTCAGACTGTAACCTAACAGAACATGTGTTGAGTATCACTATATTCGCTTCCTGTAAAACATTTACTTTTGAAACTCCATAAGCAGAAAGCGCAAGACCTAATTTATTAGACTCGTATATATTCATCTGACAGCCGATTGTTTCAATAAAATAATTCAAAACTTTACCTACCATAGTTATGGTTATTTATTATGTATTATACAAAGTTACGGCAAATTGCTTATTTTTTAAAAGTTTAATGTGTGGATAATTTATAGTTTTTGATTTGCAAATAAATTATTTAGCCTCAACAGCAAGAGCAAATTTTACTACACCTGCTTTTTTTGCCTTACTTATAAACTGTACTACGTGATCATAATCTACTTTTACATCTCCTTTTACTACTATTAATTTACCATGATCTTCTTCAAGTAATTCCCTTACAACTCCTTCTACATCTGATAAATTTATCACTTTAGCACCTATAGTTATTTTTCCATCTTGCGATATTAAAGCTTCTATATTTGTCGACGACCCGCTATCTGCTGACTCTACTTTTGGTAAATTAACTTGCATTTCTAGTTTTGACTGCATTAACGCTGGTGTTGCTATCATAAAAATAATCAAAAGAACCAAAACAACATCAGTAAATGGAGTTATGTTTATCTCTGACTTTACCATGTTTTTATTTATTCTTGTTTTCATCTATTTCTTTTCCTTGTATAAAATAACTTAAATTAAACTTACTTTTTATTGCAGATGAGCAATATTCCATATCAGCTATAAATTTATCTATTTTCTTTACAAAAAAATTGTATGCTGTTGATGCGGGTATTGCAACAAACAACCCTGCTGCTGTTGCGATTAAAGCTTCTGAAACACCTCTTATAACAACAGCAATTCCACCAGATCCTATAGTAGACATATCATGAAACGCTGATATAATACCCAACACTGTTCCAAGTAGTCCTACATAGACTGCTATATTTCCAACTGTTCCCAATATTGTTATATATCTCTCTAACTCAACAATTTGAATCATTATTTCTCTGTTCATAAATTCATCTAAATTTTCTCCAGACTTAAAAGCAATTATTCCAGTTTTTGAAACAGCTGCTATTGGCATATTGACAAAATCGCAATATTCTATAGCTTTCTCCAAGTTACAATTTTTTATTTTTTGAAACAAAATATGTATAAAATTTGCCCTCTTAACTTTAGATTTTTGCCAAAACTCAACAAATTTATAAAAAATTACGGTAAAAGACAACATTGATAGCCCTAGTAGAACATATAGGACCAAACCTCCTATATTTAATATTTCAATCAAACTTTTTCCTTCAAACATTTTAGATTCTCCTTTTTTTTGTTCGTTTTTACATTACAATTTTTTACAACTCTTTATGCTTTATCTTTTTAATTTTTAAATAAAAAATAAATCTCAATGTGTTGCTTATAAACCTTTCAGAAAATTTGTCAAATAATACTTGTAATTTTAATTCTATTTATTCCACCGCCATCCATAAGCCTGCATTCTCTAAAGATTTATTTATTCTCGCATCTCACACATTACGAAATAAATTCCCCATCTACTACTATTATCTTCAAAAATCTTATGCTTTTCTAATGTGCTCTATTATATTATAGCTCTTAGCTATCTCAACACTTCTTTATCTAATTTTTTCTTTAATATCACTCTTAATCACTACTACTATTATAACTCTTCTCTATCAACACCAGCTAGTTTATCAAAAGCTAATGAAATAAAAATGATTATTTCGAGCTATTATGCTATACAGGGCAAAATCGAAACAATGTAACAATCTTAAAAACGTATCTAAATACAAAAAACATGTAATGAGTGAAGTATATATTAATATTAGTAATTTGTCTTTCAGCTTTAACAAGATCAATATAAGTAATTTCTATGTTTCAAGCGTACATCAGAAAAAATAAAAACAGAAAATATTTTAATAACGCAATCTCACTTTTATATTTTCATGATCTAATATTGCACCTTCACCTACCTACAATAATAAATCTCAAATAACTTTTTATCAATATTTTGCAACATTCAAGAATATTTTTCGAATCCCACCAGGTTCAAGTTTAGTGATGATATAACAAATTTATCATACGATTTTATCATCTAACTTCCAAAAAAATACACTACGTGATGAGCTAAATATTTTTAAAATTGTTTCATAAATATCATTTAAACTGCCACTTTTCTTAAAATTATTCATTTTGTCTATCTGATAAGCCAAAAGATAAAGCACAATCCATATTATAATAAATTAGATTTTTTAGATTTACTTTTTTTATTAACAACACTATCTTTCATTTTCTTTATGGCATCAGCTTTTATCTCATGCCTCGTATAGAATCGTTAAACTTTGGGTGGTAAGCTGGAAAATATAATCAACTTGAACAAAAATTTCATATATGCACTTTTAACTCTATAAATATTGTTTAGCTATTATTTTTTTGTTATTTCTTAACTTGTAGTACAGATTATATTATTGTATTGGATTATAACCTTATCAAAAACATTAAGTCTTTTGGTAACTTCAGAACCTATTCTTCAAAGACTTATCAAATCTAAGGTCTTATTAAAATTCGATTCTGGTAAAATTTTTGTATCCTCATTTTCTATTTTTTAAAAATTTGTAATTTTCAGATTGGTATTAACATAAATCCATTAATCTATAAACATTTTATCTACTATTTTTTACAATCAAATATTCAAGTATTATGCTTTCAGCAACTCTTCTTCAACAGCAGCTACAGCTTTGCCTTTTTCAATATTTACGCCAAGTTCAGCAAAAACCATTTCAAGGCATGCAAAACCTACAAGCAAATCGACTTTTCCTATGTAACCCATGTGCGCAAATCTTATAATCTTACCTTTTAAATCACCCTGTCCGTCTGCTATTGACACACCATATTTTTCTCTTAAAATCTTAACTATTCTACAGCCAATTTCAACAGGAACGCAAGCAACTGTAACAACATTACATGGAGCTTCTCCAAAAAGTTTAAGACCTAAAGCTTTCATACCAGCTCTTGCCGCTTTTGCTAAAAGTTTGTAATCATTCCACATATTTTCCAAACCTCTCTCCTTGATAAGTCTTAGAGACTCTTGAAGAGCTAGAATAAGAGTTACAGGTGGGGTAAAAGGTGTTTCATTAACTCCATATGATTTTTTATATTTCTTAATGTCAAAATAAAATTTTGGAATTTTCGAAGATTCTGCCAGTGCCCAAGCTTTATCACTTAATACTATAAACGCAAGACCCGGAGCAAGCATAAGTCCTTTTTGGGAACCTGATATCACTACATCTACTTTCCAATCATCAGTTCTAAACTCTTGTCCTACAAGACCGGAAACAGCATCAACAACTAAAACTGCATTGGTTTTTGAAACTATCTCACCTATAACTTTAATATCATTTACTACACCTGTGGAAGTTTCTGTAAGTGTGACGTATACAGCTTTAATATTTGGATTTACTTTTAAAACTCTTTCTATATCTGCAGGCTTAACTACTTTTCCCCACTTTACTAAAACAGATATAACTTTTACTCCATATCCTTCTGCTATTTTTATCCATCTATCGCCAAAATTTCCACAACTTGCTACCATAATTTCATCGCCAAGACTTAAAAGATTTGTTACAGCAATCTCCATTGCCCCAGTACCTGAAGAAGCAACAGTATAAACCTCATTTTTTGTTTGAAAAACATACTTTAATCCTTCGGCAATATCTTTGTAAATCGTCACAAACTCATTTGTTCTGTGATGAAATATAGGCAAAGCTTCTTTTAAAGCGACTTCCAAAGGAATTGGCGTAGGACCTGGAGTTAGAAGATAATGTTTTTTCATTTTTTATCTGCAATTTTTTTTTGTTTTTTAAAACTCTTCTCTTTGTTTTTATTTCCAGAAAATTTTTCTATAGCTAAAGATATAACTTCGTCCATATGAAAAACAGGAATCATTTTAACTTTATTTTTAACTTCCAAAGGAATATCAACTAAATCCTTTTTATTGCTATCTGGAAACAATACTATATTTATGCCTTCACGGTAAGCAGCAAAAACTTTTTCTTTAAGTCCACCAATGACAAGAACTCTTCCTCTAAGTGTCACCTCTCCAGTCATCGCTATTTGCTTCTTTATGGGGCTATCCATACACACAGATGCTAAAGCTGTAGCTAACGCGATTCCAGCACTTGGACCATCTTTTGGAACAGCACCTTCTAGAACATGCACATGAAAATCTGTATTTGAAAATATTTTTTCATCTATACCAAGTTTTAAAGAAGATGATCTGACGTAAGATAAAGCTGCTTGTGCAGATTCTTTCATAACATCGCCAAGTTTACCAGTCAAAACTAAAGAACCCTTTCCTTTCATTTTATTTACTTCTATAGTAAGAGTTTCACCGCCAACTTCGGTCCATGCAAGACCAGTAACAACGCCTATATCGTTTTCTGCAATTCTCTCCCTTTCATAATGAGCAATGCCCAAATATTTATTCAAATTTTCAGGAGTACTAATTATAGATTTTAAATTCTTATCAAATTCTAACTCTTTAGCGACTTTTCTACAAAGACTTGCAATTTCTCTTGTTAAATTACGAACACCGGCTTCATGCGTATAGTTTTTTATAACAGCCTCAAGAGCATTTTCTGCCAAAATAAGCTCTTCAGAAGTTAGTCCATGATCTTTTAATTGCCTGGGTATTATAAAATCTTTAGCTATATGAAATTTTTCTTTATCCGTATATCCTGAAAATCTTATAAGCTCAAGTCTGTCTAACAGTGTGTTGGGAATAGTGCTTAAAGAATTTGCGGTAGTTATAAACATAACATTTGACAAATCAAAATCAACATCAAGATAATGATCGCCAAAAGCATAATTTTGCTCTGAATCCAACACTTCAAGCAAAGCAGCAGACGGATCACCTCGCCAATCAGAGCCCATTTTATCTATTTCATCAAGAATAAATACAGGATTATTTGATCCAGCTTTTTTTACTGATTGTATAATCTTTCCCGGCATAGAACCTATGTATGTACGCCTATGCCCCCTTATTTCGGCTTCATCTCTAACTCCACCCATAGAAATTCTTACAAAGTTTCTGCCCAAACTTCTTGCAACAGACTTTGCTATTGATGTTTTTCCTACACCTGGAGGTCCAATAAAACAAAGCACCAGTCCTTTAATTTTTTTCACTCTGGATAAAACAGCAAGATATTCCAAAACCCTATCTTTAACTTTTTCAAGCCCATAATGATCTTGATCCAAAACCTCTTTTGCTCTTTTTAGATTTAAATTATCTGGCGTAGATATTTCCCAAGGCAAGTCTAAAATCCATTCAATGTATGCCCTTATAACAGTGGCTTCAGGAGACATAGACATCATCTTTTCAAGTCTTGCCATTTCTTTTTCTGCAGCATCTCTAGCTGCTTGAGGCATCTTTGTTTTGTTTAACTTATCCTTAAACTCATCAACATCTTTTTGAACGTCATCTTTTTGTTTAAGTTCTTTTTGAATGGCTTTCATTTGTTCAGTTAGATAATACTCTTTCTGAGTCTTTTCTATCTGATTCCTAACCCTATTTTGAATGCGTCTTTCAATATTTAATATCTCTATTTCAGAGTTTAATATCTGTATTATTTTTTCTAAACGCTCTATGGGATTTACAAGCTCTAAAACTATCTGTTTATCACTATTTTTAATAGCTAAATGCGACGCTATAGTATCTGCAAGCCTTGCAGAATCAGAAATATTGCCTACAGAAACTGAAATCTCCATAGGCATTCTAGGATTTAATTTCACATACTGCTCAAAAAGAGAAACTACACGTCTCATGATTGCTTCAGCCTCAGGTGTTTTCTCAACTTTTTCATCAAAAATCTTTATACCTATTTCAATATATCCTTTGTCGCTTAATTTAAAATCCGTCCACTGTGCCCTACATATTCCCTCTACAAGAGCTTTCAGTGTTCCATCCAACATTTTTAATATCTGAAGAACTTCGCATACTGCCCCAATAGCATATATATCATCAGGAGACGGATCTTCAACTTGAACATTTTTTTGCGTTACAATAAAAATAAGTCTGTTTGTGGACATAGACTCTTCCAATGCCCTAACGGACCTTTCTCTACCCACAGCAAGCGGCAAAACCATCGCAGGATACAGAATAATATCCCTAACTGGAAGAAGTGGAAGCGTATCTGGAATTTTTAAACTTTCATTAAATCTATCTAATTCGCTACTCATGCAGTCTCCTCTGTGTCTTTATACACAAATTTCGGACTTTTGTTCTTTACAATAGCATCAGCCGTTACTATGCATTTTATAACTGAAGAATCTCCTGGAATGTCATACATACCATTAAGTAAAACTCCTTCTATTATGGATCTTAAACCTCTTGCTTCTGAGCCTTTTTTTATAGCCTTTTGAGCTATTTTTTCCAAAGCTTCTCTTTCAAATTCTAACTCAACATTTTCAAACTGAAACATCTTTTTATATTGTTTTATCAAAGCATTTTTAGGCTCCGTTAAAATATGAACCAAATCGGATACAGTCAAATGTTTTAGAGTTGAAATGACAGGAAGTCTGCCTATAAATTCAGGTATAAGTCCAAACTTTATTAAATCTTGACTTTCAACTTTTGAAAGAAGAGAATCTGTATTTTTAGTAATATCTTCAATATCAGACGAATCTTTTACAAAACCTAAAGTCTTCTTTAAAAGTCTTCTTTCTATTATATTTTCAAGTCCATCAAAAGCTCCACCACATATGAAGAGAATATTGGCAGTGTCTATCTTTATATAATCCTGTTGTGGATGTTTTCTTCCACCTTGAGGAGGAACATTTGCAATAACTCCTTCCAATATTTTTAAAAGTGACTGCTGCACTCCCTCACCAGAAACGTCTCTTGTTATAGACGGAGTATCGCTCTTTCTAGAGATTTTATCTATTTCATCTATATAAATAATGCCTCTTTCAGCACGTTGAACATCCATTTCCGCGCTCTGAATGAGCCTTAACAATATATTTTCAACATCTTCGCCGACATAACCAGCCTCTGTTAAACTTGTAGCGTCTGCAATAGCAAAAGGCACATTGAGAATCTTTGCTAAAGTTTGAGCTAAAAGAGTTTTGCCTGTTCCAGTATTACCAATAAGCAAAACATTAGATTTTTGGAGTTCAACATCGTCTTTTATCTTATTTACAAAATTCAATCTTTTATAGTGATTATACACTGCAACAGACAAAGTCTTTTTTGCATGCTCTTGACCTATAACATACAGATCAAATTTTTTTTTTATTTCATCAGGTTTTAAAAGTTTAAACTCTGAAATTTTAGATTCTTTTTTATTAAAATCGTTAAACAATTCTACGGCACTCTTAGCACAATTTTCACAAAGATAAGCTCCATTTCCACCAACAAGGCTGTGTGGATGAACTTTTCCACAAAACATGCATTGTTTAATATTTGTAAAATTATTTTCCATTCTATTCCTTTTTATACATAATTTATTTTAAACTTATTATTACTTCATCTATAAGTCCGTAATCTTTTGTTTCTTGAGGTGACATATAATAGTTTCTATCGGTGTCTTTCAAGATCTGCTCCATAGATTTCCCAGTGTGTTTTGAAAGTATCTCAGAAAGTTTTTGTTTAGTTGAAACAAGTTCTTTGGTTTCTATATTTATATCAGAAACAGTACCAGATAAACCACCACTATAAATCAAAGGCTGATGTATCATAATACGAGAGTGAGTTAAAGCATAACGCCTACCTTTTGTGCCAGCAGCAAGAAGAACGGCTCCAAAAGACATAGCCATACCCATACATATTGTGGTTATTGGACTTTTTATAAACTGCATGGTGTCATACACTGCAAGGCCAGCGGTAACCATACCTCCAGGAGAATTTATGTATAAACTTATGTTTTTACCAGTGTCCTCTGAATCCAAATATAAAAGTTGAGCTATTAAGACATTGGCCGAATCAGTAGCAATCACACCATCTGATCCTCCTACAAAAATGATTCTGTCCTTAAGTAACCTTGAATACAAATCGTATGTTACAGCCGCACCTTGACTCCATCTTTCTATAACCATAGGTATTAATGACGACATTATCCCTCCATACAACTCAACAAACTTTTTGACAACTTTTACAAATCGACACTAAACGATATTTTAAATTTTGTCTTATTTTTGTAATTTAACTCATTAACTATTATAAAGTTAAAAGGAACAAAAGATTTTTTATCAAGAACATCTATGGCAGTTCCTTTTATTACAGATTCAGCATCCCTCTCTTTAACTTCTTGGACAAATTTCTTTTTGTCTAAATCATCTACTTTAGCCTACTTTTAGATTTGACAAAACGAAAACTCGATTTTTCTTGAAACAGTGTTTTCAAAAACTTTTACTTTCACAGTCCTTTCAGCAAAATTTTTATTGATAATAGACAACTTAAAATCAATTACTTTATTGACTCAACCGTTTATTTTTATCCATTACATTAAAACCAACACTGCTCTTATCATAACAACAAATTTACATTTAACAGTATTATGTTTTTTGATTTTCAAAAATATTAAAAATATTAATGAATTGCGGACGGAGGGAATTGAACCCCCATATCTTACGATATATGGTCCTAAGCCATACGCGTCTGCCAGTTCCGCCACGCCCGCTTTTTAACAATTAATTACAAAAAGATGCGCTGCATAGGAATTGAACCTATAACCTAACGATTAAGAGTCGTTTGCTCTACCCATTGAGCTAGCAGCGCTCTAAACATATCCTTTAGTTGACTTGAAAAAATTTTAACAAACTAGATTGTAAAAATCAATCGTCAACGACAGTATTAATTAGTAATTGATTTGTCGATATAAATTTTAACTAAAGCATTGGAACTAAATATGTATATGGGCGGAGAGAGAATTGAACTCTCACAACTCTTGCGAGTCTCAGGATTTTAAGTCCTGTGCGTCTGCCAGTTCCGCCATCCGCCCATCTAAAAAATTATTTTAATTTCTGAACAACTGAAAGGATTATACTATATTTTATATTTTCTTTCAGCTTCCAGATAAAAATTAAATAATCTTATTTTTTTAAAATATACTCTTTTAAAAAGTTAAAAATTCAAAAAATTTGTCTTTTATCTACATACATATATCGCAAAGTTAAAATATATTCTAAGCTGATACATTACAGCAAAACTACCAAAAAATTTTTAAATCTATTCCTATGTGACAAATGTGCCAATATACCACTCTGTTAGTTCCTTAAACCGAGAATATTTTTATTCCAAATTTCCCGTGATGTAAGAAGATATAGAAACACCAATTCACAACATTTTTAAAACTACAAAGATTGAACGGCTATATTCAAAAAGCAATATAAATCCACTCAAAATGTTGAACCTTTTTTTTCTTAAATTTCATAACAACATCTGAAAGGTTGGCTTCAATATCCTAAAATAAAAATATTGACTTCCAAAAGTTCCTATTTAAACATTTTTACCTCCAAAATTAAAAAATTTAGATACAGCAACATTTAATCTTCTCACAACTTCATCCTTTCCCATAAGTTCCATCATATGGAACAAACTGGGGCCTTGAGTTCTTCCAGAAACTGCAACTCTTATAGGATGGAAAACCTGCCACGTTTTAATACCTTTTTCAGCAGTTAAATCTCTAATACATTTTTCTAAAGCGACAGACGAAAAATCCTGTTGATTTTTAAGTCTATCCACACTTGCAATTAAAACAAACTTTATCGTGTTTTTAGATTTTTCAGACAATAAAGTCTTCTTCACAGCGTCATCATTATAATCAACGTCTTTTACAAAGAAAAAATCAACAAGCAATGGAATATCTTTCAGCAGTTTTATTTTATCATGCTCCAAAGCTATAGCTTTCTTGAGGAGTTCTCTATCCCAGCTTTCTATAATTTTTTCATTATTTGTATATTTCAGCCACTCTATAAACAACTCATATATTTGCCCTACGGTCTTTGATCGTATTTTTTTGCCATTAAGCCACAAAAGCTTTCCAGGGTCAAATATTGAAGGACTTGCTACACACCTTTCGATTGAAAACTTTTTTATAAGTTCCTCTATATTAAACATCTGTTGACTGTCTTCAGTAGACCATCCAAGCAAAGCTAAATAGTTTATTAACGCTTCTTGTAAATATCCTTCTTTCATGTATTCCAAAACAGAAATATGACCATGTCTTTTTGAAAGCCTTGTTCCATCAGCTCCCAAAATCATAGCCATATGAGCAAATTCAGGAACTTTCCAACCTAAAGCGTTATATATCTGTATTTGGCGAGGTGTGTTTGAAATATGATCATCGCCCCTCAATACATGCGTAATATCCATGAGATAATCATCTATTACGCAAGCAAAATTATAAGTAGGGACACCGTTTGCCTTCATAATTATAAAGTCGTCAAGCAAAAAATTGTCAAATTCAACTTTTCCTCTTACAAGATCATTCAAAATTGTTATACCTGATTTAGGCATTTTAAATCTCACCACCAATTTTTTTCCTTCTTTTTTCTTCTGCAGTCTTTGTTCTGACGTTAAATTTCTACATCTACCGTTATACTTTGGAGAAAATTTATTTGCATGGGCCTCTTTTCTCAGTTTGTCAACTTCGCCATGAGTGCAATAACACGGATAAGCAAACCCTTTAGCCACAAGTTCATTTGAGTATTTTTTATATATACCAAGCTCTTTTCTTTTCATCTGATAATATGGAGCATATTTTGGAAGCTCTTTATCAGGGCCTTCATCCCAGTTTAGTTCCAACCATTTCATGGCGTCCAAAATAACTCGCGTAGATGTTTCTGTAGAACGAACTTCATCGGTGTTTTCAATTCTTAAAATAAACTTTCCGTTTTTATTTTTAGCATACAACCAATTAAACAAAGCTGTACGAACTCCTCCTATGTGTAAATCTCCCGTCGGAGACGGTGCAAATCTTACTCTTACTTCTTTCATTTTTTTCCTCTATTTTTTTCTTATCTTATAATATAATAACTATTGTTTTTGATACTTTGACAAAAATAACGGCATATAATCTTTGAAAATAGCAATTTTTGACGACTGTTGTACTACCCGTGCAATAGCAAAATAAATATAACTATCGCTTTTGCTAAGCTGTATACTGCTAGCTAACGATGGAGTTATAACATTTATAAACACTATAAGCCATATGCATAAGTTTAAAAACACTCCTCCGATCCTGTCAAAAATATTAAGATAAAAAAAGTTGATTATTCTTAACGTGAAGGCTCCAATCGTGACAACAAACATCGCCGATATTACAAATATTAAATAAGTGCCCAGTCCCTCATGATACGGATATTTACAAGATACAAAAGTTGCAACAAATCCGGCAAGAACTGCAAAAAAAGTCCGTACAAGCCCAGTAGACCAACCAAGCCAAATGACTAAAATTGCACCGATTACAAAAAAAATATCTATAAACAATTTAAACACCTAGTTTTCTTATTTAACATTAGCATTACTATACCGCAAGAAAGCTTTGGGTAAAAATAAATTGACTTCTGTGGCATTATCTCGTTACTTAAGCTGATATCTTTTAGAGACTGCATAGGAGTTGGCGGAACCATAATTGCCATTTTCCCAGTTTTTCTAGCAAGCAAAATAGCTTCCTTGTCATCTTTTACATAAGTAAATTCCGATGCTTCAATGTTAGGCATAAGAACATAATGTAAAACACTTACTGCCAAATTCCTACAAGCTCTGCTTTTTTTAGGCATAGCCTTTTTAAGAAAATCATCTTTTTTTATCATTAAAACTCTGTATTTTCCGTCTTTAAAAATAATAATAGGCTGGACTTCTTTCTTTGAGAGTTTCTGAAAATCTTTAACTAAATATACATCAAAATATTTCTCTATATTAGCTTCTAAGTTATCAGGAGCTTCTATAACTCTATGAATAGCCCAAATAGAAATACCTGGATCCTCCATAGGACACAAATATGACATAACATAATTATAATCTGAATATTGCGAATAATGCTTGTCTTTCTCTTTTCTCTCTTGACTGTAATTCCATGCAGTTTCATATCTGTGGCATCCATCAGTTATAAATATTTTTTTATTTAATAAATATTTTTCCAAAGTTTTAACTATAT
>JAISEE010000006.1 GCA_031264325.1 Endomicrobium sp.
GAAGTTAAATTTGTGTATTTTCATAATTGAGTAATTATATTGAAATAGAGAACTGCTGTCAAATAAAAATTTAAATAAATTAAAAAATTATTTTTTAGATAATATTTACACTGTTTAAGGCATTTAAGGTATAAGTAAAAATTTGACGGGATATATGTGAACTTAATTTTTTTTATATTTTTTGTATTTCGGAACGGAAGGTAGCCGGAGGTGGATATATTTTCATTAAATTAGTCTGTTTGAGTTTTTAGATTTATATCTTTTAATTATATTATTATATTATTGTATATATAGTGAGCCGTTGGTCATTAAACAACTATTGTATTTGAAAATAGCGATGAAAATTAAATTTGTTCAAGTGAAATAATGAACAATGAAGTTAAATAATGAAGTTAAATGATATATAAGAGAAGTTTATAAATACTTTTACGGGAAGAAATGGAAGATGGATATTGAGTTAATAGTAAATTGAGTTAAAGATATGGATTGTATATTTGTAAGTGTTGTGTAGAGAGCTATCCATGCTTTTTTATTCTTTTTTACTATAGCCATCTCAAGTATATATATACAAACAAGTACAAGTATATTATGTATATAATAATATATGAATTTACTATGAATCTACACTTGTTTCTTGTTTGCTTTTATTAATAACAACATTAATAATACTTTTATCTTGTAACTAACACCTTTTACTGTTACTGGCGGCTATGCATGTGCCATAACATACGAATAAAAGATCTCTTGTAGTTTAGATATAGCTTTGTAGTTGGAATTTTATTGGTGGTTTTACTGGTACTTTTGATTTAGTGAAGCAGAAAAATTTAGGAAAAATATGGATTAATGATAATAATGTAAAGCAGACAGGGTTTAAATTTTATAATTCTTAGCTTCTTCTTGGTTTGATAATTTGATGATTATCTTTGCAATATTTTGAGTATTCCGAAAATTTAAGATGTTTTTTTTGAAAAAGATTACAGTAAAGATAGAAAAAATATTAGTTGATTGTCCTAAAAAAATAACCTGATATAAAAAATATAACATTTGAAGCTAGCTTATATTGAAAGACTATTTTGATATAATTAAGAGTTACCCATGTGCATGAAGAGAGTTTTTTTTATAGGAATGCTTTTGTTTTTAAGCCTAACTTCTTTTAGTGCTGAAAGCAGACATATAGTTTTTTTTGCCGAGACATCGGATATACCAAACACAGTAATAGACAAAGTAGCTCTATCTAAAAATTTTTGTATGGTTGTCCCTTATAACTCTAAAACAGTAATTCCTAAAAATTTAAAAAAATTTACTTTAGTTGATAAAATTGAATTTGCACTTTCTTTTTATCCTGAGCCTATTTTGCCTATTCTTGCAGAAATTTCAACAGTAAATTTAAAGAAAAAATATAATAAAAATTGTATTTTTGAAAATTATATTTCAGATAATTTGTTGTTATTTGCAAATAACAACAATAAAGAAAATTTTGGAATATTTTTAAATTCAGCAAAAGTGTCTCATGAACTCCTTTATTATTTTTCAAATTTAGGCTTGTCTTGGATTAACGTTGATAATATAAAAGGGAATGTTTATGGTGCATATTATGTAGATGGTATTATCATTTTTTCTTTATATAAAAATTTTCCATATAATCAGCAAGAAGTTATGAAATGGCTTGAATCCAAGCATGAAGAGATAGTTCCTGTTTTGCTTACAAAAAAACATTTGCAAAGTGTTAAATTTATGAAATATATAATAAGACTTTTTGATGTTAGCAAGCATATAAAACCTACTACACCTTTATATATTACCAAACTTAAAAATAATATATTGCAGCAAAAAGATATATTTTTTGAGTTTGAAAAAATTGTTTTAAATCCTGATATTTATGAAAAACTTCAATCAGCTGCTCAGTCCCTTGACAGCTATATGAATTCTTCTTCTTTTAGCGAAACAGCATATTTAAGTGCTCAAAATGAGCTTATTTATTTGTGTGGACAAGATGTATTAAAGGAGGTTTTAAATAGTATTTCTGGAAGAGGAATGTTTGATGCGGTGTACAATAATATTTATCGCCTTTTGGGGAGACTATTGCAAACAAAAGACTTGCAAGGTATACAGGATAGCAAAAATATTGATAAGCAGATAGTATCAAGTGATGATGCGCAAAAGACAATAAATGCTTCAATTGGACAAACTTCTGTTGAAATTATTTCTGGAGGGGTTTCAATATATAATAAAGGTTTATTAAGACTTATTCAGATCATGTCAAAAGATAGCATAATAAAAATAAATTTGTTTTTTAA
Organism: Endomicrobium sp.; assembly: GCA_031264325.1. Taxonomy (GTDB): domain Bacteria; phylum Elusimicrobiota; class Endomicrobiia; order Endomicrobiales; family Endomicrobiaceae; genus Endomicrobiellum. Next base: position 2,298 of record JAISEE010000006.1, read on the forward strand.
TGAGGCTGGTTGGAGTGAAAATGTTTCGTTTGTAGATTTTTATATAGACTTAAACGGTATTTTTGGAATGGGTGGTTTTTCTTTTATATATGGAGTAAATGGATTTTTAGTTGCTGACTCAGGCTGGGAGTATGCTTTAAGAATGTATAAAGATAAAGCTATTTTGTATAAATACTCCGCTGAAGGGGCATCAATTATTTCTAATCTTGCCGTAAATGATAATTCGGTGTCTATACCGATCAAATATATTAGAGGAAACCCTGCTAAGTGGGGGTTTCAAGCTATAGTTGTATCTGAAAATATGGGCAAAAAAGTTATAGTTGATTTTTTAAATCAAACTTCTAAAACCAAATACGAAATACTTTCCTTAAATCCCTTCCAAGTTTATCTTGTAAGATGCTAAAAAAAGACTCGATTGAGTTTATGGGTGTAAAAAGCGTAATGTATAATACTTCTTAATGGATTTTGTCGTTTTGATAACATTGAAATCGGATATTATTTTTTGTACAATACATCTTATTCTTGCTTTATGGTTTTTTGCGTAAGGCTAAATCCTTTAGAGTTACGCCACTCTTTGGGAAATTCCAAAAAAAAGGTTAAAATATGAACTATGAAAGTACGTTTATTGTTTCTACTGAACTTCCTGCTGACAAAGTAGAACAGCTCATTGCAAAAGCAGTAAAAACGATTGAAGCTGTAAAAGGAACTGTTAAGGTAGTTCAACAGCTTGGCAAAAAAAAACTCGCTTATCCTATTAATAAATTACGTGAAGGAAATTATGTTTATATGGAACTTAGCGGCGAAGGTTCTATGATCAGTTCTCTTGAAAGTTTTTTTAAACTTAATGATTCAGTAATAAGATTTCTTACTGTTAAAATTGAGAAGAAAAAAAAATTTGTAAAACTTGCAGTGCGATCCGAACAGGCTGTAGAAAATTTAGCGACAGAGGTAAAAAATGGCACAACAAAATAATATTCGTTTGCCTGAACAAAATAGTGTTATTATGATTGGCAGACTTACTAGAGATCCAGACTTAAGGCGTACCGGAACAGGTAAGGCTGTTTGTTCTTTTGATATAGCTATAAGCAGAAGAATTAAAAATTCTGTTACTGGCGAGTGGAAAGATGCTGATCCGACGTTTGTGCCAGTTATTGTTTGGGGAGAACAAGCTGAAAGATGTGGTGAGCGTTTGAAAAAAGGTTCACCTGTGCATGTTGAAGGTAGGCTTCAAACTAACAAATGGGAAGGAAGCGATGGAACAAAAAGAAGCCGTTTGGAAGCTGTGGTTTCTAGAATTCAGATTCTTTCTGTGGCAAGACAGGACGACAATGTTGCTGTAAAGTCTGTGGATAGTAGTACTAGTACTAACACATCATTCAGTCAATATGATGGTATCGGTGGAGATGACGATGAAGATATACCGTTTTAAGCGGTTGGAGGGAGAAGAAATATGGCATTTATAAAAAAGTCTATAGGACAGTCTAGAGTGCAAGTAACACAAGCGAAAGGCCATGGGCGTTTTGGAGGAAAGTTTAAAAAGGGTGGATATATCAGAAGAAAAGTTTGTCGCTTCTGTGTTGATAAAGTAAAAATAAATTATAAGAATATAATTATATTGCGTGCATTTGTAACTGAAAAAGGAAAAATTCTTTCAGGGCGTATAACTGGCACATGTGCCAAACATCAAAGAGAGCTTGATATGGCTATTAAAAGAGCAAGAATGCTTGCCTTTTTGCCCTTTACGTCAAGCTAATTTTATGTGAAATGAATTATAAAGAAGTTCTGGAGGAAAAAATGAAAGTTATATTAATGTCTGATATTACTAATGTCGGACATCAGGGCGAGATTAAAGAAGTCTCGTCTGGATTTGCTAGGAATTATCTTATTCCGCAAAATTTGATTATGAAAGCTACTCACACAAACCTCAAGATTTGGGAAAGAGAGCGACTGAAACTTGAGAAGCAAAGAGAAAAAATAATTTCAACGGCAAAAAAAATCGCTTCCAAGATGGAAGCGATTGAATTTATCGTTAAAGTTAAAGTAGGTGAAAATGATAAGATTTTTGGCTCTGTGACGCCTACAAATCTTTTAAAAATTTTTAAAGAAAAAGGGTTTGAAGTTAATAAACGCGATATTCTTTTTTCAGGCAATATAAAAGAAATTGGGAGATATGAAATAAATGTTAGGCTTCATCCTGAAGTTGTGGTAAAAGTAAGGCTTATCGTAATAGATGAAAAAGAGCAGTAGAGCAATATTTTAAATTAAATAACATGTAACACGTACGACCGATTAGTGTTGAAATGAAAGAGTTTGTTTGGCTTCTTCAGACTACTGATTTAGAAAAAATTCAAAAATTGATATATTTTGGTATATTAAATGGTAAACATAATAGAGAATAAGAATACTCCACCTCAGGCTTTAGATGTAGAAATGGCTGTTTTAGGTGCAATGCTTATAGAAAAAGAAGCCATTTTGAAAGTTATAAACATAATTAATGATGGAGACTTTTACAAAGAAATCCACAGACAGATTTTTTTGGCAATTCACGATTTGTATATTGAAACTCAGCCTGTAGATTTGTTTACAGTTGCCGAGTTTTTGAAAAAAAATGGGTTATTTAACGAAGTTGGGGGAACAAGTTATCTTACTAGTTTGATAAATTCCGTACAAACTGCAGCTAATGTTGAATATTACTCCTATATTATAAAAGACAAATCAACAGCTAGGCAACTTATAAATACAGGTTCAGAAATAGTTACTGACGCGCTTAATGAACAGAATTCTCCTGAGGAAATATTGGATAAGTCGCAAGCAGCTTTATTTAATATTTCACAGAGAAAAAGTAAAAAAAAATTTACAAATGTTTCCAAGCTTGTTATGCCAATGCTCCAAAAACTTGAAAAGTTACATTCAAACCCAAAAGATATTTCTGGGCTTGCAACTGGTTTTGCCGATTTAGATGTTAAAACCGCTGGGCTTCATCCTTCAGAACTTATAATTTTAGCAGCTCGTCCATCTATGGGTAAAACTGCTTTTGCTTTAAATATTGCCGAACATGTAGCTATAAACCAAAAGAAACCTGTGGCTATTTTTTCGCTTGAAATGAAACAAGATGCTTTAATGGCAAGATTTTTAGCTTCTTTGGCTAGAGTAAATGCTAGTAAACTTAGAAATGGGCAATATGGTAGCTCTGACTGGCCAAGACTTACGAGTGCTGCAAGCAAGATTGCGGAAGCCCCTATCTTTATTGATGATGATTCAGATATAAGTATTACGGAGTTAAGGGCAAGTGCAATGAAGCTTGCTATGGAACTTAAAGCTAAAGGCACATCTTTGGCTTTGATAATTATAGATTACATTCAGTTTATACGTGCTTCAGGACGTAAGTTTGAATCACGTCAACAGGAAGTGTCGGAAATTTCTAGATCTCTTAAAGCTTTAGCTAAAGATTTAGATATACCTATAATAGTTTTGTCTCAGTTGTCAAGAAGAACTGAAGACAGAATAAGAAAAGACAGCAGGCCGCAGCTTTCGGACTTGAGAGATTCCGGAGCTATTGAACAGGATGCAGACGTTGTAGCAATGCTTTATAGAGAAGGATATTACAACAGAGAAGATCCTGATTTACAGAAAAAAGCCACTTTAATAATAGGTAAGCAGAGAAACGGACCTACAGGAGACATCAATTTAATATTTGAAGGCGAGTACACAAAGTTTTCTGACGAATCCAAAATTATAGGATGATTATTCAATGAAAAAATGGCCATCCTGTGTGGCATCGTCTGTAACATGTAAAAGATTCAAAGTGTTTTTTAGACCGACCTGGATAGAAATTGACAAAAGCGATTTTCATTTCAATTTAAAAAAAATCAAAGGAAATCTTGCAAAAGGCATAAAAATAATGGCTGTTGTTAAAGCCAATGCTTATGGTCATGGCGGGATAGCTCTTGCAAAAGAGGCTCAAGTTGCAGGTTTACAGTGGCTTGCAATTTCATCTATTGAGGAAGGAATACAATTAAGAGAAGCTGGTGTTAAGGCAAATATTTTGATTTTAGACAATATTTTTCCTTTTGAAAATTTTCAAGTTGCCATAGCTCATTCTCTAACCCCTACTATTGTCACAATAACTGAACTTATAGCATTGGAAGAATTGGCTGTAAAAATTAATAAAAGAATAAACTTTCATTTGCAGGTGGATACCGGAATGGGAAGAATAGGAGCATTATCTGAAGCAGCATATCCTCTTTTGCAAAAGATAGCTCAGAGCTCTGAAGTTCGTATGACAGGCATGTACACGCATTTTGCTGTTGCGGACACAGATCCTGTTTTTACAAAAATACAGATAGATGTTTTTACAAAAATAGTTAGATTTTCCAAAGTAAATCTAGGCTTAAAATTTATTGTGCATTCAGCAAATTCTGCAGCGTTATTTAAATACAAGAAATCTCATATGGATATGGTGCGTCCAGGACTCAGTCTTTATGGACTTAATCCTTTTAAACATTCTGATAGGTTTTTAAAACTTAAACCTGTTTTATCTTGGAAAACAAAGATAGTTTTTCTAAAAAAAGTTTCTGCGGGTTTTTGTGTAAGTTACGGAAGAACTTTTGTTGCAAGCAAAACTTCAATTATTGCCACTTTGCCTGTAGGCTATGCCGATGGGCTTAATAGGCTTCTTTCAAATAGAGGAGATGTTTTGGTCGGTGGAAAACGCTGTCCTATTGTTGGGAGAATTACAATGGACATGACTATGGTGGATGTTAGTGACGTAAAAGGTGTGTTGCTTGGCGATGAAGTGGTTATTATAGGGACGCAGGGATCGGAGCAGATAAAAACAGACGAGCTTGCAAAACTTCAGGACACAATAAACTATGAAGTTACATGCGCCATATCCTCACGCGTTCCTAGAATTATAGTTTAAGCTATTATATTGTTATAAAATAATGAAAATAGGTATAAGAAAAATAATAAAATTTTTGGGATTTAATAAAAATGATAAATTATATTTTTCGATGCTGTTTTTATCGCTAGAAAAGGCTTAGGTAAAGCTTATGAGATGACTAAAGAAACAGCGATAAATATATTTAAGGGGCCATTTTGGCAAAAGATACCGCTATGTAAATGGTAAAAGTAGGTTGTGGAGCTTTTTACACCTATAATACTACTTATGTCTTTTTTTTATGGGAGTAGTGTTTGGCTTTTCAAGTAGGTTCAACAGCAAGCAATATATTTAATGAACCTGTTGTATATGTAGGAACTATAACAGGTTTTGCTATGGTTATAGATTTAGGACCTGTTCTTACAGCTATAGTCGTAACATGAAGAGTTGGGTCCGTGGATTACTGTTGAAATCGAAACAATGAAGGTTACGGAGAGCAACTGGATGCTTTTTATATGCGCTTGGAACAGATCCTGTAAAATACTTTAGTTGCGCCGAGATTTCTAGCATGTTTTTTTTATGATTCCCATTCTTCCCGTTATTTCAAACATAGTAGGCATATATGGTGGCATGATTCTTTCAATTAACATATGGTCACTTTCTTCAAATGCATTTTGGGATGAAGTTTTAGAGTTTGTAACCATTCGTTCTTTCATGCATGGATTTATAAAATTTTTTTTCTTTGCGTTAATTATTGCAATAGTTGCTTGTTATAATGGTTTGAGTGCTAAAGACGGAACTGTGGGGGGTAGGTAGAATGACTACAAGTTCAGTTACGACATCAATGGTTTTTATTTTGATAGCAGATTATTTTTTGACGGCATTTCTTTTGCAGCTTTTGGAATAAAGTAATTTATATAGTAAATCAAAAATGATAAAAGTTGATAATATTTATAAACGATTTGATGTTAAAACGGTGTTGAACAGGGTAAGTTTTGATGTTTGCTCTGGAGAGACATTGGTTATTATAGGTTCTTCAGGAGTTGGCAAAAAAGTATTTTATTAAAAAATATTATAGGCCTTATAAAGCCTGACTCTGGTTTTATTGAAGTTAATGGTGTAAATATAACTAACTGCTCACTAGATGAGTTGTATAAAGTCCGTAAGAAAATAGGATTATATATTTCAAAGAATCAGCTCTTTTTGATTCTTTGAAATATTTTTGAAAATGCATCTTTCGGTTTAAAAAATCTTACGCCTCTTAGCAAGAACGAAATAAAGCAAAGAACAGAGAACAATGCCTTGCTATTATGGTATAGGTCTTGAAAACGTTAAACATTTAAACCCTTATGATCTTTCACAGGTGGGATGAATAAGAGAGTTGGTTTTGCAAGAGCTATAGCTTATCAGCCTGAATATATTTTATATGATGAGCCAGTCGACTACTGGTCTTGATCCTATAATGTCTGATGTTATAAACGATCTTATAATATATTTAAAAAAATATTTACATGTTACGTCTATAGTCGTAACATATGATATGAATTCGGCATATAAAATAGCAGACAGAATAATGATGCTTTGCTGCGGTAATATTATTTTAATGGCACATCTGAAGAAATTCGTAATACTAAAATGAATACGTAAAACAATTTATTGAAGGCTCAAGTCAGGGACCGATACATAATATTGATAGAACTTTTGGAATTGAAAAAAAAGAATATGAGTAAGCAATTGAAGTTAGGAATTTTTGTATTTTTTGGACTTGTAGCTATGGTTGTTTCTGTAATAGTTGCAGGAGGTTTTACTTTAAAAAAACTTATAATGTTTATGCTAAATTTGACAATATTTTTGGAATTACCAAAAAGCTAAAGTTAAAATAGCAGGTGTTGATATAGGTGTTTTGAGAGACATTTTTTTTGGAAGATTCTCAAGCTAAACTAAAATTGGTAATAGGTAAAAATGTAAAGTTGTATAGAAATGGTATAGTTAGAATTGTATCTATGGGCGTGTAGGGGCAAAATATATTGAGATTTTTCATGGTGTGATTCAAAGTTTTTTGCTGAGGAGTTGAAAGATGGTGACTATATATCCATAGAACAACCCTCAAGCTTGGAGATTATGCTTAATGGGTGGGGGGGGTATTTTGGCAAATATAGATAAAAGGCAATGCGTGACAAGCAGTACGATAGTATGATGGAAAATCTTGCCGATGCTATGTGTTCTTTGAAAAACGTTGCGGTATGGTTTTATGCTTATAAATGACGAACAAATAAGTAAAGATTTAAAAGAAACTGTAGCTTGTACAAAAGAAACCGTAAAAGGATTAAAAGACACTATAGATAAAGTTAATAAACTTCAGTTAAGCTGGAAGTATGTTGGAAGATATGATATGAAAGATAAAAAATTTAGAAGCGATGTTGGTATAAACATAATACCAAGCCACAATAAATTTTATTATTTTGGAATTTCAAATGCAACAGATTAATAATACAGCAGTGATTCTAAAAATGGCAGTATAAATAAACTTGACGCTTTGCTCGGTTTTAGGTCTGAAAAATATGAAATATATGGTGGGGTTATAAGAGGAAAAGCTGGAGTTGGCTTTGGATATTCTTTCTTTGAGCCTACTTGGGCTGAATTTAGAAGATTAAAAATTCATTAAATGTATAATGTGTATATGATTTTGTCAGAGAAAAGTATGGTTATGTTATTGATGTTGGAATGAGAATTGGTATTATGCATCGATTTTATGTCGGAGTTGCCCTTGAAGATGTTTTTATAAAACAACTGTTATGCCTTATATAAAATTTGAGATTGATGTGTAAAGATTTGATTGAGTTGTTTGGAATCATAAGGCATTGCGGTTGTTGCAATAAAGTAAATAGCTTTTATGAAAAAGCAAAAACTAAATTTTTGTGTCAACAATGCAGTCATAAGTTAATTCAGTGGTTTGGCAAATGTCCTTTTTTGTAGGATATAAAATAGTTTTACTGAAGAAAAATTTTCGTATTAGCTAAAATTTTTTCAACACATGTCAGTTGGTTGGGCTTTCTTCTGAAGTTTTAAAACTTAACGAAATTTCAGTTAAAGATTTTTTAGATACAAAACAAATATAGTAGAATTTGACTGACAATTATACGATATGCGATGGTACGCAGTGCCTGGATTTTTAATATTGCTTGATGGATCACACTGGTATTGGCAAATAAGTTCTTGATGTTATATATTTCAAACTCTTTAAATGAGTAAGGAGTTGTTTTTTTTACATATATGACAAAGAGTTTCTTTCTCAGGTAAAGAGCTCCCCCAGAACAGAAGTTTTTTAAAGTAAAAAGAAGAACATATAATGCGTGATAGTCATGTTGTAGTAGTTGCTACGAAGGGAAAAACACACCAAGGTCTTTTATATATATTTTAAATTTAGGTTTATAACTGCAAGAACATCTTTTGACATGCACCGCGGAATGGCTCTTGATATGACGCAAATTGCATAATAATACTTATAGCCCCGTTTTAGAAAAAAAGTTGTGACGTTGTCTCTTGGAATACAAGATGTTTTTGTAAATATTGTAGGATATATAAAAGTTAAAGAAACTTCTGTAGATTTGGTAGTTGTTTATATGATAGCTTTCGGTAAATATTAATTTATCTACCCTAAAGATATTGTTGTTTTTTTTGAGAAGTAGGACTTTCTGGAAAAGCTCACTCTGTGGCTTTGGTCGCTAAACGTATTTCTGAATCTGGAAGGCTAGGGTTTAAAAAGTATAATTCTAAAAAGTAATTTAAAAATTTATCTTATAAAGGTAAGATAGAAATACTTTTGAGCAGGCAATTAAAATAGTAAGATACTAATTTAATAAAAATGAAATGAAGTGATTTTTGTTTCGATTTGTTTTTATCTTTTAGTTTGAATGTCGTCCAAGCCAACAAAACTGGAAAAGAATCATCTCTATTAGGCAAAGATTGAGGTTATTTTATTATCCTGGCTTGTGTCTTGAGATATAAAAATTTTATTTGGATAATAAATGGAGATGGTCTCCGATATGTGATATATGTGATATAAGTAATGGCGGATGGAGTTATTAATTATTTATTTAAAATTTAATGAAAAAATATTTTTATACTTTATTATAGGTAGTTAGATGTTTCTTTTGTGATAAAAGTTGAGAATCTAAGTGATGGCAAAACCATATTAGATTTTTTATATGTGTTAATAAATCAAATTGATAAAATATGGGATATATTATTGTACGTTCCAAAATAGAGAGATTTATACAGGGAGTTATTATTTGTTTTACAGTAAATATTGAGGAAAGAAGCTCTACTTAAGATCCCATATATCTCAACCCTCCCCCATCACTACAAAAGTGTTAAGATAGAGTTGGATAATGTTTTAAAGTGTTAAATTTTAATTATAAAAAATTAACTTTTATAATTAAAATTTTTATTTGTATAGTTTTTAACTTTTGTCAAACCAATTATGGAGTTGGCAATATGCATATATAATTTTTAAACTCATCGCCTGTAAGCAATTTTTGAATAGCTGGAATTGGACGTATATCGTCCCGTCTTCTACTCATTCTTTCGTAATAGTAGGTTGTGTTAAGTTTCTCTTGTATGCTATTGTTGATGATACCACATGTCTCCTTCAACATTTTTTGTAAGTTTTTTATTGTTGTCTTTTAAATACTTTGACATCAAGCTCTATAAATCCTAAATCATAATTCTGAAGCGATATAGAGTTTTGTTTTAAGTTATAGTCGAGAAGTTTTTTAAATTGAGTTAGCTTTTTTTATTTTTTAATTCCTATAAACACTTCTGTAAGATAAAAAATTTTTTATTATGAAAGATTTTTTTCTGGCAAATAATGATAGCTTCTTTAAAAAATTTTTTGAAATATAAATTTTTAAATTTTTTATGTTTTTTATAGTATACTTTCCCATAGCTTCATAATTAAAACGTGTTGAAAAAATAGCTTTTTCGTATGAAAATTAAAATCCGTATTTATAGTCTCATATATTGTTGGATTGTGAGAAAATATTATACTGAAACGCACAATTTTTGGCGTTTTCATATTTAGTTCTATATAATAAAGTTCAATATATAAGCTCATCATATGTTCTCTTTTGGAAAAATTATCTTTATTTAAAAGTTGTGATAAGCTTTAAGATAAAACTTATTGTTGGTAATATTTTAAGATTGTTATTTGAAAGAGAAAGTGCAAGCTTTGCTTCAGAACATTTGCAGTTTGTTTCTTTTTATTAAAAGTTGAAAGTAATCTTTTTCATAAATTTCTTATATCATGAAACTGCGGTTTAGATTATTTGCGAGGGTGTGTTTTTTTATATATTTTTTTCAAACTTTCTATTGTGACATGAGTGTAAATCTGTGTTGTAGAGAGGTTCTTATGTCCTAGCATTTCTTGTACGCTTTTTATATCGCAGCCTCTATCTAAAATATGTGTTGCAAATGTATGTCTTAAAGTATGAGGACTTGCTTTTTTTAAGATATCTGCCTTAATAAATAATCTATGCACTATTCGTCTTGCCGTCCTTTGATTCATTCTTGTAGCTTGATCGCTTAAAAACATCGGAGAGTTTATATCGTATGGAAAACCTGCCTTGCGGCGTTCTTTTATATAGCTTAGTATTGCTTCAATGCATTTATTTCCTATAGGGACAATTCTCTCTTTGTTGCCTTTTCCAATTACTGTGACAATATTTGATATAAAATTTATATTTTTTATGTTTAAACTCATTAGTTCTTCTATTCTAAGTCCGCATGAGTAAAGAAGTTCAATCATAGCTTTATCACGAAGTTTTATATTTTCTAAATTTAAAAGCCGTTGCATTTCTGTTTCTGTCAGGAATAAAGGCATTTTTTTATCTTTTTTTATTCTGGGTGTGTTTTGCATAGGACTTTGCTTTATAACTTTATTTATTATCAAAAACTTATAAAAAGTTCGTAGTGCCGTAAATTTTCTAGAAAGGGCAGACTTGCTTAATTTTTTATTACTTATTTTTTCAAAGAACGCACGTACGTTATATTTGCTAACATTTGACAAAAGTAATTTTTTATTTTTTAAAAATATAGCAAAATCAAATATATCTCTTATATAAGCTCTTAAAGTGTGTTTGGAAAAATTTCTTTCACCTTTAAGATATTTTACAAAAGAATCTATCTGTTTTAAATTTTCTTTTTCAACATTTTCTTGGACTTCATCGTTGTTTTTTATTTTTGAGTTTTTGGTATCCATTGTAAATTTCTACACTTTGGGAATGCCGAACAAGTGATGAACGGTCCTCTTTTGCTTACTCTTTCAAGCATTTCAGAACCGCATTTTTCACACTTTATGCCAGTATACTTAGGGGTAGATTTTATTATTTTGTTGCCGTTTTTATCTACATTATATATAGCTTTGCACTCTTCATTTTTGCATACAAGATATTCTTTGCCTCTAAAACCTATTTTTTTAAGTAAAGTGTTTGTGCATTTGTCGCACTTTATATTTGTTTCCTGTAGATTATCTATTTTTTTGCCGTTTTTATCCAGAGATATTGTAGTTTTACATTCTGGATATCCAGAACAACCAAGAAACTGTCCATTTCGAAAATCTCTGATAATCATAGATTTTCCGCAGTTGGGACATATTTCAGAAGACATTTGGGGGTGTATTTTTTGTCTTTGTAGATTTTTTTCAACTTTTTTTAGGTTTTTATCAAATGGCCTATAAAAGTCTTTTAAAACGTCTTGCCATTTAACCTTATCTTCAGCTATATCGTCAAGTTTTTTTTCAACATTTGCGGTAAATTTAATGTTTATGATATTTCCAAAGTGATTTTTTAGAATGTCGTTTACAGCAATGCCAAGATTGGTGGGAATAAATTTTTTATTGTCAAGACGCACATATAGCCTATCAAGAATAGTTTTAATTGTAGGAGCATATGTTGACGGTCTTCCTACTCCATGTTCTTCTAACGCTTTAATTAAACTTGCTTCGTTGTAACGCGGAGGCGGCTCTGTAAAGTGTTGTTGAGGTATTATCTGTAAAAGATTTAAAGTTTCATGTTCAGTAAGAGGAGGAAGTTTTGTTTCTTTTTCACCATAGTCTATGTTGTACGTTTTTATAAATCCGTCAAATATAAGCAAGCTTCCGGAAGCTCTGAATATATAATCTTTTGCTGAAATTTCAGCTATTATGATGCTATATATAGCGTCAGTCATTTGGCTCGCAATGAACCTTTTCCATATTAAATCATATAGTTTAAACTCTTCATACGTTAAATACTGTTTTATTTCCGATGGAGTTTTTTTTGGATAAGTAGGTCTTATGGCTTCGTGTGCTTCTTGAGCATTTTTAGATTTTGTTTTGTAAACTCTTACAGTTTTAGGAAGAAATTCTTTTCCGTAAGAAGACTTTATAAATTTTAACGCTTCTGTTTGAACGTTTTTTGATATGTTTAAAGAATCTGTTCTCATATATGTTATAAGACCTATTTTTGCATTTTTTATGATACGAACACCTTCATAAAGTTTTTGAGCTATTGCCATTGTTTTTGAGGGAGAAAAGCCTAAATATCTGGAAGCATCTTGCTGTAAAGTAGATGTTGTGTATGGGGCATATGGAGATCGTCTGCGTTGTTTTATTTTAACGGATTTTACAGTATAGTATTTAGTTTTTTTTAAGTCGATTAGTATTTTTTCTGCCTCTTTTTTTGTTTTTATAGATAATTTATCAAATTTCATATCACCTTTAGCCACTAACATGGCCTTAAAAGGCAAGGTATTTTTGTCTATTTTTGTAAGCTCTGCCTCTGTGCTCCAGTATTCAATTGGGATGAATTTTTTAATTTTTTTTTCCATATCGCATATAAGCATCACTGCTACAGATTGTACCCTGCCTGCAGAGAGCCCTATTTTTATTTTTTTCCACAAAAGAGGGGAAAGTTTGTAACCTACAAGCCTGTCTAATAATCTGCGTGCCTGCTGGCTGTTTACAAAACTCATATCTAAATTTTTTGGATGTTTTACAGAATCTAATATGGCTTCAGGCGTAATTTCATGAAATGTTATTCTTGAAATGTTTGAATCTGAGAGTTTTAAAGCTTTTTTTAAATGCCAAGCAATAGCTTCACCTTCGCGGTCAAAATCTGTGGCTAAATAAATTAAGTCAGCTTTATCTGCTTCTTTTTTTAAATCAGATATAATCTTTTTAGATTTAGGTATGTTAATATATGTTGGTTCGAAGTTATTTTCTATATCTATTCCAAGCTTATTTTTAGGTAAATCTCTTATATGACCATAAGAACTTTTAACCTTAAAGTTTTTTCCCAAAATTTTGGATATAGTTTTTTCTTTTGTTGGAGACTCAACTATAACTAAATATTTAGGCATCATTTTACTCCTTTACTTGTGAGTGTTGTTTTTCATATTCAAAAATTATGCTCTGTTTAGTAAGTAAGTATGATATTTGTCAGAGAGTATTTACAAACCGATTATTTTAAGCTTTAAAAGCATGATCGACGTTTCAGAAATATCACAAATTTAATTTTTTAACAGTCAAATATGTTAACAATGCGTCATTATCATTTTTATTAAATTAAATATGTAGTTTTAACTTTATCCAGATAAAGCTTAAGTCTATTTGTTTTTTTTAGTTTATTTTTTTGTAAGCCAGCAAAAGTTCGTATTATATTTACGAACGTTATATAAGCTCCATTTGTATAAGATCGCTTATCCTTTTGATATTTAATATATGTTTTTAAGTACGTTAAAAACATTTTTATTATGCCTGTGTAAAATTTTGTTGTTTATAGCTGTTATGTTTTCAATCAAAACTTTTGTAAATAGAACAGTTTTGGTAGTTTTTTCTGTTATGGTTTCTATTTTTTCTTGAAAAAGATTTATTTTCTAACTGTTGTTTTAAAGAAAATTCACTTATATAGTTAATGGTTTCGTTTTATGATGTTTGTTTTCTTGAATTTTTTATTTTCAGAATTGAATAACTTACAAAAAATTTATTGTCAAGTGCAGTTATTGTCCATGGTTTGTTTTCTAAAGTTGCTATATAAGCTCAAATATTAACAACTCTAGTCTAGGAAACTGACAATTTCTGAAATTATAATACCTTTTTTGCAAAATAAGACGCAAAATACGAAGTAATTATTTGCAATAACTGTTTATCTTTTTGAAGTCAACTATTGATAACTACTGATATTGATTCATTTTCAAAAATATATTATAAAAAATATATTATATTAAGTATCTATTAAACTAAATACCTATATAAATACAAAATAAACTGTTTGTATGGCAGAGCTATATAAAATTTTTGGATAGTTGTTGTCTGTGTATGTATACTATATAGTATACTAAAGTATACTAAGACTATAGATGTTATATTATTCTTTTTATTTAACATAATTTAACATAAACAAGACAACAAGTTCAATTTTTTAATTTTTTTTCAGAAAGAATTATTTTAATTCTTTCAATTTAGACATAAGGTTTTAAGAATAAATCCCACATTTTTGAATTTTTCAAGCAATCAAGCCTTACAAAGTCTATATCTCACGATAAAGTGAGTTCAAAGAAAAGATAATTTTTTATTTTTATTGAAAAATATTTTTAAATAAATCATTTATAATATATAAATATATATAATATTATTAGAATGTCAAGTTGTTGTCAAACTATAGTATGCATTTAGTATTAAATTTAAAAGCAAGTTAGAAGTGTTAAAATATTGTATAATTTAGTCGTTTTGAAAATATATACACACATGACACACATGACGTTGCATGATGTAAGATGTAAATAGTAATTTTTATTTTTTATAGAGTAATGAGGGAAAATAAATGGAAAGTAAAAAATCTTTAGATATTTTAAGGCATTCTGCGGCTCATATAATGGCTGCAGCAGTAACAGAACTTTTTCCTGAAACTAAAGTTGCCATAGGTCCTTCCATAGAGAATGGTTTTTATTATGACTTTGACAGGACAGAGCCTTTTACCAGTGAAGATTTAATCAAAATAGAAGAAAAAATGAAGGAAATAATAAAAGAAAAATATCCTTTTATTTGTTTTTCGATACCTAAAGCTGAAGCTGTTAAAGATTTTGAGTTAAAGGGGGAAAAGTATAAAGCTGAAATAGCTTCGCAAATTCCAGATGACAATGTGAGCATGTATAAATCTGGAAATTTTATCGATTTGTGCAAAGGTCATCACGTAAACTCTACAGGGGAATTAAAGTATTTTAAACTTCTTTCAGTTGCAGGTGCATACTGGAGGGGGGATTCTTCAAAAGAACAGCTTCAGAGAATTTACGGTATAGCTTTTTTTACAAAAAAAGATTTAGAGAATTATTTAAATAAATTTGAAGAAGCAAAAAAAAGAGACCATAGAAAACTTGGTAAAGATTTGGATTTATTTAGTGTTAATGATACCATTGGTACTGGTCTTATTTTGTGGCATCCTAATGGTGTTCTTTTAAGAAATGTTATTGAGACATACTGGAAGAATTTTCATTTGGAAAATGGTTATTATTTATTGCTTACGCCCCATATGGCTAGCGAAGAACTTTTTAAAATAAGTGGCCACTTGCAAAGTTATTCTGAAAGTATGTATGTGCCGATGGAAGTTGAAGGAAAACCATATCGTGTAAAGCCTATGAATTGTCCTATGCACCTTATGGTGTATAAGACAAAACTTCGTTCTTACAGAGAGCTTCCCATAAGATATGCTGAACTTGGTACAGTTTATAGATTTGAAAAATCTGGTGTTTTGCACGGACTTTTGAGAGTAAGAGGCTTTACACAGGATGATGGTCATGTCATCGTTTCTCCTGATCAGCTTGAAGAGGAAATACTTAGGGTTTTCAATATGGCCATAGAGTGCCTTAAAACGTTTGGATTTAACGATTATAAAATTTACCTTGCTACAAGGCCGGAAAATAAATATGTAGGCGAAATATCAGATTGGAAAAAAGCTCAAGATTCCATAGAAGCTGCTCTTAAGAAGACTGAATATGAGTATGATATTGATGAAGGAGGCGGTGCTTTTTACGGACCTAAAATAGATATAAAAATAAAGGATGCCATAGGAAGACTATGGCAGTGTTCTACGATACAATTTGACTTTAATTTACCTGAAAGATTTGATATTTCTTATGTGAACTCTTTAGGTAAAAAAACAAGACCTTATATGATACACAGGGCTTTAATGGGTTCTTTGGAGAGGTTTATAGGTGTCATTTTAGAACATTATGCAGGTGACCTGCCGTTGTGGCTTTCACCGGTTCAAATTGCGATAGTTAATATAAATAATGAAGAACAGCGTGGATATTGTAAAGAATTAATGCAAATTTTAAAAAATAATGGTATAAGGGTTATATTTGATGACAGAAATGAAAAAATTGGACATAAAATAAGAGAAAATATAATACAAAAGATTCCTTATATAGCAGTTGTTGGAAAAAAGGAAAAAGAAACCAAATCGGTTGCCGTAAGAGAAAGAGGAAATAAAGACTTGGGTGTTATGACGATAGATAACTTTATTAGTATAATAAAAGAAAAAAACGTTCCTGGAATAAATGAACTGTAGGTTTTATTTATCGTTGTTATTGTGGCAGAATTTATTGAATCAAGGCAGGTGGCTTAGTTGAAACATATAGACGAAGTAAAAATAAACTCCTTATTGGATTTGAATGTTTCAGAACGGGAAATAAATTATATTTTAAAAAAGAGTATGCTTTTAAAAAGGCTTTCTCTTGAAGAATCTGCCAAGCTTTTATCTGTTAAAGATATAGCCTTGTTAAAAAAGGTTTACAATGCATCTATATATGTTAAAAACAGAATATATGGTAAACGCATAGTAATGTTTGTTCCGCTATACATAAGCAATTTTTGCTCTAACAATTGTTTATATTGCGGTTTTGCAGTAAATAATAAACTCACCGTAAGAAAAAAGCTTTCACCTCAGGAAGTAAAAAAACAAACTGAAATACTTCTCAAAAGGGGTCATAAACGCATTTTAATGGTTTCTGGCGAAATGGTTTCTTCCCAAGAAAATGTAAATTATTACGTTGATGCAATAGAAGCCATTTACGATGCAGAATATAAAGGCAACAAAGTAAAAAGAGTAAACATTAATGTGGCATCTATGAGTATTGAACAATTTAAAAGGTTAAAACAATCAGGTATAGGGACTTATCAGGTATTTCAAGAGACTTATCATGACGCTACTTATAGAAAATTTCATGTAACAGGGGCAAAGTCAGACCCTGACAGTCGTTTAGATGCTATTGATAATGCTTTTAAGGCTGGTATTGATGACGTTGGTATAGGTTTTTTACTAGGGCTTTATAACTATCGTTTTGAAACACTTGCCATGTTAATGCATATAGAATATTTGGAGAAAATTTATGGATTAGGCCCTCATACAATTTCAGTTCCTCGAGTTGAACTTGCCCCTGGATCCTCATATGCTGCCAAACCAGAATACCCTGTTTCTGATGAAGATTTTAAAAAATTGGTTGCAGTTTTAAGGTTATCAGTTCCTTATACGGGAATAATAATGTCAACAAGAGAAACTGCATGTCTTAGAGATGTTTTGGTCAATTTAGGTGTTTCACAGATAAGTGCTGAGTCAAGAGTTACTCCCGGTGGGTATGAAGAAAGCTTTTCTTGTCATAATGATAAACTTGAAAGACAATTCAGCTTAAATGATCAACGCACCTTAAATGAAGTAGTTAAGTCTTTACTTTCTCAAGGCTTAATTCCAAGCTTTTGTGCAGCGTGTTATCGTAAAAACAGAACAGGTAAACGTTTTATGTATTTAACAAAGCCAGGAACAATAAAACATATGTGTGACATAAATGCCTTAGTAACTTTAAAAGAATATCTTGAAGATTTTGCAGTGCCTGAAATAAAAGAATTGGGCTATAATCTTATAGAGGAATATAAGTGTAAACTTGATAATGTCAGTATTAAAGTGTTGGATAAATTTTTTAAGAATATAGATAGTGGTATAAGGGATGAATATGTATAGTTTAGTATTTTAGAATGACATTGTAATCATTTTATGCAGAAGTTGAAGAGATTTTATCATAATAATGATGTCGGCTTAGGGTGAAACTCTCTATGAATATGGATTTAATATTCATGACTCTATAATTATATTTAATAGCAGTTTTTCGTACACAATAAAGTTTTTATATTTTGCAATATTAGTTTGTGACTATAAGATTACAAATAAATATATTACTAAAGTCTGATGATAGATAAAAATGGGTATTTTATGGATGAAAACCTTCCAAAAAGATGGAAAAAACTAAACGGTATCAAAAATGGTTATCTAAATGGGTTCTCTATATGTGTATAAGGTCTTTAAAAAAATCTGTCAAGCAATTGATGAAAAACAATGTATTTGATTAGAGGAGTGGATATTCTATGAAAAAATGAGAGTTTATTGTTCAGAAGTTAAAGTTGAGTTTGGCTTAATCATTTTTTTGCACGGATTGAATGATATGTGGTAAGACCAAATAAGTTTACGCCTAGATGCTTTTGAGCGTCTCTGATTTATTTTGTTTAAGCATAAATAAAAAATATGACAGTATTATAGAATAGATGGCTAATACCTATTAAAAGCCTGATATCAAATATCAAAAATGTTCTGAAACTGTTAACTATAGCTATATCTGGCGACAATAATTTTAGATAAAATTATATACTTAATTATTTTTTTTGTTGAGAAGAAAGGATAAGAGTGTCCATAAAACAGAGAGCAATAAACCAAGATCAAGATAGAGAGTTGTTATAATAATTTTCATAATTTTTTTTCTTCTCATTTTTTTGCAACTATCTTAGTTTGTTTTGGAAATATTGACTATGGGCGGATGGGAGTGTTAGAAAAAAATGGCATGGACGGTTGTATAAAAAATAATTTAGTTGTTTAGATAGTATTATTATATTAATACTATTTTTTTATTTTTTAAAATATATTCTGGAACTTTACACAAAATTTTTACAGTTATAGCATGACTGATCGTATGGTTGTTATAGTTTAATAATAATATAAATTTTAAAACGAATTTTGTTTATAAACAAAATTATTGTATAATCACAAATCGCATAATATAAAATTTCGTAGGTTTTTTTGGAGAAAAGAGTGAGTTTGAAAGTTATTGCAGGTACAGCTAGAGGAAGATTATTGAAAACTTTGCCTCAAGGCGATTTGTCTATACGTCCCATGCTTGGCAGAGTGAAAAAATCAGTTTTTGATATAATACAATTTAAAGTCCTAAATTCAAATTTTATAGACTTATTCGCAGGCATTGGATCTGTTGGTATAGAGGCTCTTTCAAGAGGAGCAAAAAAAGTTACTTTTGCAGAACTTAGTAACGTATCGTTATCTCTTACTAAACACAATGTAAATATGCTTGGTTTTAATAACAGAGCAAAAATTATTAAATGTGACGTTATAAAAGACTTTGCTTTGTTGCAAGATAAGTATGATATAGTTTTTATGGGGACTCCTTATAAAGACAGCGACAAAAAAGTTTTGGCTTTCACTCGTCCTGTATTGGAGAATATTTTAAAATACAATATTTTAAAAGATGATTCTGTTCTTATAGCTCAAAAGCACATAAAAGAATCTGTTAGAGAAGTGTCAGGTTTAGAATGTTTTAGAGTAGAAAGGTATGGAAACACCGTTATTTCTTTTTATTATAAACTAAATAAACTAAAATTTTAGGGCAATTATAAATTGTAGAGTAAAAATATGACTAAACAAGAATTTAAGATAAGTTATTCAAGAGTAAATACATATTTATTTTGTCCACACAAATACAAACTTGTATATTTGGATAATTTTCATATTCCCATAAATTCAGACATTACTTTTGGACATATTATTCACAAAACACTTGAACTATTTCATGGTATTGGAGGCCAGTCTTGCGATGTCTTGTTTGAGTGTTATGGTAGTGCATGGAAAAATGATGGTTTTAAAAATCTTCAACAGGTTTTTGAATATTATCATCGTGGAAATCAAATGCTTAAGAATTATTACATATCTTTTTGTGAGACAAAGCCTGAAGTTTTATATGTTGAAAAATCTTTTGGTACAAATATAGGGAAATATAAATTTGTAGGAATCATTGATAGAATAGACAAACATCCTGATAATACATACGAAATTATGGATTATAAAACACATATTCAAGTTTGGGAACAAGAGCGTGTTGATAAAGATTTGCAGTTGACTTTTTATGCTTATGCGTGTAAGAATATTTTTGGTTTTAATCCTGATAAAATATCCGTTTATTTTTTGTCTGACAATAAAAAGATTTACTCTAAGAGAACTCAAGATGATATAAATAATGCTGTAAATATGGCAATTGATATTGCAGAAAAAATAAGTGCAGAAAGTTTTGATCCTGATTTATCAAAATGTTTTATTTGTAACTTTAAATTTAAATGTAAACATTCGCAATTTCGCAATATAGACAAAATAGGCAAGGCAACGCAAAGGCAGTATAAGGTAGTATAAAGTAAGGGAGAGCGTAAAAAAATGAAAGCGCTGACAGTAGTGAAGTTCGGCGGTAGTTTAATAAGAAATTCGAAATTTCAAGCTAAATTTTTTAAAGAGATTGCAGAAATTTCGCGAAAGAGAAGGTTTATTTTAGTTCACGGTGGTGGCCCGGAAATCAACGTTATGCTTGAAAAGTTTTTTGTTACAAGTAAGTTTGTAAATGGTTTAAGATATACAGATGTTGATGCTCTTTCTGTTGTGGAGATGGTGTTAAGTGGTAAAGTAAATAGAATTCTTACAACAGAGCTTATTAAAAATGGGGCAAATGCAGTGGGTATTTCTGGCAAAGATGGTAAAAGCGTAATTTGTAAACAAGTTAAAGAACTTGGCTTTGTAGGAACTCCTATAAAAGTAAATAAAAAGCTTATAGAAGTTTTATTAAAGGCAGGATTTTTGCCTGTTATAGCATCAATTGCTCAAGATGTTGCGGGAAACGTTATGAACGTTAACGCTGATACTATAGCATCTTCTATAGCATCAGCGTTCATGGCAGAAAAGTTAATATTTTTAACGAATGTTCCTGGCGTTTTTGATAAAAATAAAAAAATAATTAAAGAGATAAAAGTAAAAGATGTTGACGTTTTGATAAAAAATAAAGTTATAACGGGTGGTATGATTCCAAAAATTAAAGGATGTGTTAACTCAGTAAAGAAAAGTGTTAAGGAAGTTTGGATAGCTGATGGTAAAAGTGGAATAAAAAATATTAAAGGAACAGTAATAAAGAAATGAGTATAAATATAAAACAGATTGAAGATAAGTATTTTATGTGTACGTATAAACGTATTAGTTTTGTTGTAAAAAAAGCTAAAAATCAATTTATATGGGATAACAAAAATAGAAAATATTTAGATTTTTTTGCAGGTATTAGCGTGTGTAATCTTGGACACTGTAATAATAAAGTTTTAAAAGCCATTAAGTTGCAGTTGGATAATTTTGCGCATGTATCAAATTTATACTACGCTCCTGTTCAAGTTAAATTAGGGGAAGAACTTGCAAAAAGAGCTTTCCCTAAAGCAAGAGTATTTTTGGCAAATTCAGGAGCAGAAGCTAATGAATGTGCTATAAAGCTTGCTAGAAAGTGGGGATACTTAAATCCTTCAAAGTTTGGAAATAGATACGAGATAATTTGTTTTAATAACTCATTTCATGGAAGGACAATGGCTACAATGGCTGCCACTGGACAAAAAAAGTTTCATAATTATTTAAAACCGTTGCAGGAAAAATTTGTTTTTGCAGAGTTTAATGATATAAACTCAATAAAAAAGTTGATAAACAATAGAACTGTTGCTATCATGATAGAGCCTGTGCAAGGCGAAGGAGGTATAGTTCCTGCAGAGAAGAAATTTTTAAAAGACTTGCGTGTTTTTTGCGATAAAAACAATCTTCTTTTGATTTTTGATGAAATACAGTGCGGCATTGGACGTACTGGAAAGTTTTATGCGTTTGAAAGTTTTGGTGTTAAACCAGATATTGTCACTATGGCTAAATCTTTAGCAAATGGTTTGCCATTAGGTGCAGTAGTAGCAGGTAAAAAATGTGCGAATGCTTTTACATACGGTGACCATGGATCAACTTTTGGAGGTAATCCTGTTTCTTGTGCTGCAGCATTAGCTGTATCAAAAATGATGACTGTAAAATTTCTTTATAATTCATCTAAAATTTCATATTATCTTCGCAAAAAGTTAGAAGTTTTAAAAAATAAATACTCAATTATTAAAGAAGTGCGAGGGATTGGATTAATGTTAGGAGTAGATTTAACAATTAGTGGCAAAGATATAGTAAATTATTGTTTAGAAAAGAGATTGATAATAAATTGTACGCATGATACGGTTTTGCGGTTACTACCCCCGCTTATAATTACAAAAAAAGATGTTAATTGTGCTATGAAAATTTTGGAGGAAGCGTTAAAATGGCAAGAGAGAATATTAAAAAAGTAGTTGTGGCATACTCTGGCGGACTTGACACTTCAGTAATTTTGTCATGGGTCAGAGAGCATTATAATTGCGAAGTTATTGCTTGCTGTGTAGATGTTGGGCAGGGAAATGAATTAAAAGGTCTTAATGAAAAAGCAAAAAACACAGGCGCTTCAAAATTTTATATTGTTGATGCTAAAGAAGAGTTTGTAACGGATTATATTTATCCTGCAATAAAAGCGGAAGCATTATATGAAGACAGATATTACTTAGGTACAGCTTTAGCCAGACCTATAATTGCTAAAAAGATTGCAGACATTGTAAAGAAAGAAAAAGCTGATGCTGTTTGTCACGGCGCTACAGGAAAAGGCAATGATCAAGTTCGTTTCGAACTTGCTTTTAAGGCTTTAATTCCTAATGTAAAAATTATTGCTCCTTGGAGAGAGTGGGAAATACGTTCAAGAGAAGATGCCATAAGTTATGCGAAAAAGAAAAGTATCCCTGTGCCTGTAACAAAGTCAAAACCATACTCATCAGATGCAAATTTATGGCATGTTTCTTATGAGGGTGGTGTTTTGGAAGACTTGAGCAAAGGTTATGATGAATCTATGTTTAGAATGACTGTTTGTCCAGAAAAGGCACCGAATAAACCCGTATATATTACAATAGACTTTGAAAAGGGTGTGCCAATTAGTGTTAATGGCAAAAAGATCAATCCTGTTGAGCTGATTACAAAACTAAATGAAACTGCTGGGGCTAATGGAATTGGAAGAATAGATATTATTGAAAACAGGCTTGTTGGTATGAAATCTAGAGGTGTATACGAATCGCCTGCGGCAGTTACTTTGTATGTTGCTCACAAAGAACTAGAATCTATCGCTATAGATAGAGATACTTTGCACTTTAAGCAATCTCTTTCTAGTAAATATGCGGAAATAGCGTATTATGGTTTGTGGTTTTCGCCTCTAAGGGAAGCTCTTGACGCTTTTATAAATAATACTCAAAAATATGTAACTGGAAGTATAGGGTTGAAGTTTTATAAAGGAAATATTACGCCTGTTTCAAGAATAGCTAAAAATTCGTTATACTCTAAAAAACTTGCGACTTTTGAAAAGGACGAAGTTTATAACCATAAGGACGCTGAAGGCTTTATAAACCTCTGGGGACTTCCAATTAAAGTCCAAGCAATATTGAGGAAGAAGTAAATGTAGACTTTGTATGACTGAGAGATGTAATTGCTGTTTGCGAGTTTCACAGTATTTTATAATTACTTTCGTGAACAGATTTTACTTTAAGACAAACTTGCATTTTTTTCTAGCATATGTTTATACAATTTTATTTTCCTTATATTTAGATATATTCGATTCATACTTTTATAAGATGAGAGTATTATCATATCATAGTTTTTGTGTTTTTTGCTTTTTTCATACATAATAATCGCGTCTAATGTGTAATAATAGACAGCAAATATGGTTTGTACACTGTGCTGTTAGAAGTGTTCAGAAATTGCCGTCTATAAAACGTATTAAACTATTGCACATTAATATTTAAAATATTTTGGATTTTATTTTCAAAATTTATTTTGTCTTCGCCTGAAAGAATAATACAAGGTGATTGCTTCATTTTAAGATAGTTAAAGAATTTACCGTTAAGTTTTATTCTAAAATCCAGATGTGGACCCGTAGCAAGACCTGTCATGCCTACATATCCTATAACCTTTCCTTGCTTTACTTTAACTCCTGCTTTTATTCCTTTTGCGTATTTTGATAAGTGTCCGTAATAAGTTTCGTATCCATTGGCATGTTTTATAATGATTAAATTTCCAAATCCGCCGCTGTATTGAGCTTTCAGCACAGTCCCATCTCCAATGGATGAGACTGGTGTACCTAAAGGTGTGGCGTAATCTATGCCAAGATGAGGTCTTGTTATTTTTAAAATAGGATGAAATCTTTTTTCTGTAAAAAATGAACTTATCCTACTAAACTGAAGTGGTGCTTTCAAAAATGCGCTTTTTACTGATTTTCCTTTTTCATCAAAGTAGCCCTCTGTTCCGTTTTTTGTTTTAAAATAGAAAGCTTTATAAGAGCTTGAAGAAGTTTTATATTCTGCTGCTATAACTCTGGAAGACAGTTTTGTTTTTCTTTTTTTATCATTTTCAACTTCATATATAACTTTAAAAGAATCTCCTTGCTTGGTGTCTGTAAGAAAATCCATTTGCCATGCAAAAATATCAGCAAAAGTTCTAATAACATTTGCAGGGATGCCATGAGAAGCCATTGCTGACCATAATGAGCTTTCTATGATGGCTTCTTTTCCATATTTCACAATGTTAGTTTCAAGACGTTTTTTTTCTGCAGTTATTACAGATTGCGAAGACTTTGAAATTTTGTAATAAAACGTTGTTCCTAAAGGATAATAATAAAAGTTTGTCCAGTCGCCTGTAAGTTCATCATAAACTATTTCGTAAAAGTCTTCAGGAAGGCACTTGGCTATGTTTATCAGCTTTTTTAGTTCTCTTAAAATATTAGAAGAATCCTTGTTTGAGAGCTTTGTTTCGTTAAGAGTTAAAGCTAAAACATCGCCTTTTTTTATCACAACCTTTTCAATTTTATTTTTTTTAAGATTTTTTTCGCTTATCGTTTTAATGTTTGAATTTTTTAAACTTGAAAATTTATTAACTAACATTAAAACAAATATTAATAAACCAGTAACTGCAATAACATAAAAAATTAGGTTTCTTTTAGTGATATATTTCATAGCTTTTATTATACTTGATTTTGGGTCTTTTGACAACACTACAAGGTTTTTGTAAAATTTTATTTTATCGTAAACTAATAAGCTAAGACGTTTTGCGTTAAAAAATTGATTAGGAGAAACTTTATGGCTGATATAAAACCTTTTTGTGCGATAAGATATTCACAAGAAAACATTACTAATTTTATTTGCCCTTCTTATGATACAATAAGCCCCTCGGAAAAAGAAAGACTTCAAAAACTATCTCAATTTAACATAGTAAATATTGAATTTCCTGATCAAGTAAGCAAAAACAATAAATACAAAAATACTTCGGAGCTATTGCATTTATGGCAGGACGAAGGAGTTCTTGTGCACGATGATATTCCTGCTTTTTATTTTTATGAACAAGTTTTTAATGATCATGGAATAAAAATGACCAGAAGAGGTTTTTTTGCTGCATTAAAACTTGAAAATTTTTATTCGCAAGAAGGATCAATAAAATTTTACGAAAAAATTTTTTCCAAATCGAAAGCTGATAGGTTGAGTCTTTTAAAAGCTACAAAAATTAACATCAGTCCAGTTTTTGGGCTTTTTGACGATGAATGTCGTATTGTGGTTGATATTTGTAAAAAGATAGCCAAAAGAAATATTTCTGCTGTAGCTAAAGATAAAGATGGAGTTTTTCATAAACTTTGGGCTGTTGACGATAATAATATAGTTAAAACTTTGGAAAAATATTTATTAAATAAAAAAATATTTATAACTGATGGATGCCACAGATATGAAACTGCATGGAATTACAGTCAAGAGAGAAAAGAGAAAGACAAGCAT
>JAISEE010000011.1 GCA_031264325.1 Endomicrobium sp.
TGGAAGATGAACAAAACAGTCGCAGAATCTGTTGGTGTTGTAAAAGCGTTGAAAAGCTCAATTGCCGACGTTACGGATGTAGAGGTTTTGATTTGTCCCACTTTTACGGCTCTTTATGCTGTAAATAATGAAGTTAAGGGTTCAAACATCAATGTTGGCGCCCAGAACCTATTTTGGGAGACTAAAGGTGCGTTTACAGGCGAGATTTCTCCTGCTATGGTAAAAGACACAGGATGTTCTTACGTTTTAATAGGACATTCCGAACGCAGACAATATTTTAATGAAACAGATGAAGCTGTAAACAAAAAGACAAAAGCCGCTCTTGCTGCAGGATTAATTCCAGTGATATGTGTAGGAGAAACGCTTAAAGAAAGAGAAGAGAATATTACATTTAAAGTTATAGAAAAACAAATAAAAGAAGGACTTGCCGGGCTTACTCCACAGCAAGCCGAAACTATAGTTATAGCTTACGAGCCTGTATGGGCTATTGGAACAGGTAAAACTGCAACTCCTGATCAGGCTCAGGAAGTGCACGCTTTTACAAGAAAGGCATATAGTCAAATGTATGGCGATGCCTCTCAAAAAGTAAGGATTCTCTACGGCGGTTCTGTAAATCCGACAAATGTTTCCGATCTTATGAAACAGCCTGATATAGATGGCGGTCTTGTGGGCGGAGCAAGTTTGGAAGCGGAATCTTTTACAGAACTCGTAAAGTACTCTAAATAAAAATATTTGAGAATACAAATGGGAAATATAAAAAAACTTGCATTCGGCACTGATCATGCTGCAACAGAAATAAGAGAGGCAGTAAAAAAATATTTATATGATATTGGATATAAAGTTGAAGATTTTGGTTTTTGCGGGCAAGATAGTTGTGATTATCCTGACTTTGCCGTACAAGTTGCAGAAGCTGTTGCTAATAAAAAAGCAGACAAGGGAATTCTTATATGTGGTACAGGAATAGGTATGTCTGTTGTAGCAAATAAAGTGAAAGGTATAATAGCAGCTGTTTGTTGGGACGAAGATACCGCAAGATTTGCCTCTCAACATAATTGTGCTAATATTTTGTGTTTAGGTTCCAGAACAGCGACTCTAATAGAGATTTGCCACAGAATAAAATATTTTTTGAACACGGCTTTTGAAGAAAGACATCAAAAGAGAATAGATAAAATAAAAAAAATTGAAAAGCAACAACATCGTTGTCAATAAAATATTTTATTCTGCATTTTATTTTATTTTTTTTCATTGTGCCATAAACAACGTTGTTATGAAGTCTGACTACGACTTTATAAAGATAATACTAAAAAATAAAAACTGTTTTTTTTGTAAAAAATATAGAAGGAGATATTAGCTATATTGTTCAAAATGCATTTATACAAGATCTATTTAGTCGATGGTAACAGACAGTATTTTATAAAATAAAGAAATAACGGATGGGAATATAATAGCTTTCTGTTATGTGGGGCACATAAAGGGGGGCATATATAGTCTGGAATGTGTCATCGTCAATACAGTTTGAGTGGGTATATTGTGGCTTATGATTGAAGTTGTGTACAATAAATATTTTACTTCTTAAATAAAAAAATAAACAGTGAAAATAATGCTGTGGGAGTTTTACGATGGAGATTTCAGATTTAAAGATAGTATCAGCAAACGTCAGGAAAGATATTGTTAAAATGTTAGAACTTGCAGGCTCGGGACATCCTGGAGGAAGCTTATCTGCGGTTGAACTTGTAGTAGGTTTATATTTTAAACACATGAAATTTAACCCTAAAGATACAAACGATTTAAGCAGAGATTATTTTGTGTTGTCTAAGGGACATGCTTGTCCTGTTCTTTATGCTGTTTTAGCCAGGCTTGAATGTTTTAGTCTTAATGAATTATGCACATTAAGAAAAATAGGCAGTAGGCTTCAAGGCCATCCTGCAAAAGATAAGAAACTTCCTGGCATAGAAGTATCTACGGGGTCATTGGGATATGGTCTATCAATAGGTGCTGGAATATCTGTTGGCATGAAGCGAGCTAAAAAAAATAACAAAGTTTATGTTTTAATGGGTGATGGCGAACAACAGGAAGGAAGTATTTGGGAAGCAGCAATGGCTGCATCACAGTTTAAACTTGATAATCTTTGTGCTATAGTTGATAACAATGGTTTACAAATAGATGGTGCTATAAAAGACGTTATGAATATTGAGCCATTGGCTGACAAATATAGATCTTTCGGGTGGAATGTTTTACAAATAGATGGACACAATTTTTTTGAAGTAGATAGAGCGTATTCGCAGTTTAAAGAAACTAAAGACAAACCTACAGCAATAATAGCAAAAACTGTTAAAGGAAAAGGTATTTCTTATATGGAAAATCTTACAGAATGGCATGGTAAGATTCCGTCAAAAGAATTAGTTCAGAAAGCTTTGGAAGAAATCGACGTTTTAATAAAAAAATAATTATTATTTTTTTATAAACTATATGGCTTATTGGGAGATAGTTATGGTAGAAGTTTTTGGTAAAAAAGCTACAAGGTTTGGTTTTGGAGAAAGTCTTATTGAGCTTGGAAAAGAAAATTCTAAAATTTTTGTTTTAGGTGCTGATACAGCCTCTTCTGTTGCAATAAATATTTTTAGAGATATGTTCCCAGATCGATTTCTTAATGTAGGTATAGCTGAAACCAATTTGCTTGGCATGGCTGCTGGGCTTGCTATAGCTGGATTTATTCCGTTTGTGGCTACATACGGAGTTTTTGCTGCTGGGAGACCGTGGGAACAAATAAGAACTACTATTTGTTATTCCAATTTAAATGTTAAAATAGGTGGGTCACATTCAGGTCTCATGGTTGGTTCAGATGGAGCGACTCATCAGGCTTTGGAAGAAATTGCTATTATAAGATGTCTCCCTAGGATAAAAATTATAGTTCCGTGTGATTTTATAGAAACAAAAAAAGCTGTTATAGCAAGTGCTTACGTAGATGGACCTGTTTATATAAGATATGGCAGAGAAAACACTCCTATATTTACAAATGATAACTCTCCCTTTGAGATAGGAAGGGCTAATATTTTAAGAGAAGGAAATGATGTTGCAATTATGGCTTGTGGAACAATGGTTTATGAAGCTTTAATGGCTGCTGAGCTTTTGGGGAAAAAAGAAATTGAAGCGAGAGTGATAAATATTCACACAATAAAGCCTATAGATGAAAAAATAATTATTTCTGCAGCTAAAGAATGCGGAGCCATAGTAACCGCCGAGGAGCATCAAATTTACGGCGGACTTGGTTCTGCTGTTGCAGAAGTATTGGTTAAAAATTATCCTGTCCCTGTAGAAATGGTAGCGATAAATGATACTTTCGGTGAATCGGGCAACCCTATGGATTTAATGGTTAAGTACGGCTTAAGAGATGTTAATATAGCAAAAGCAGTTCAAAAGGTTTTAAAAAGAAAATAATTTATAGTTTTTATATTTATTTTTGGAAATGTGTGTGTAGGGAGGAGGTTATCGTGACAAAAGTGAATTATTTTAATTATATTTGATAACGCTGATGTAGGGATGTGGTTCCACAATGCTGTTGTGTATAACGAATAAATACGTCGGATACACCTTGGTATACTTACTTTATTTGTTTTGGGATAGATTTTTTCAAATTTTACAAATATCTGGAGTTAAAGTCATTGGTTGCTATAGCAAAATAATGGCAGCTTTAAAAATTCAATTTTTAAAGAAAATAAAAGTAAAACACATAAATTTATATGCTGATGCATAATTAAATGCGATTGAAAGATATTTTGAAAATTAAAAAAATTTGTGGTTGCTACAGCTGTAGGTGATTTAAAAAAAGCATGATGTATGAAGTATCGTTGTTTTGAATGATCGTGATAGATTTACTGGAGACAAATTCATTTATTAGGATGTGTTATAGCGTTAAAATTAGCTTAAATGTTGGTGTTTAGTTTTTCTAAAGAATTTGTTTTGTTTTTAACAAAGTTGTGAAATTTTTTGGACAGGTTTTTTTTAAGTTTAAAAAATGGTTTAAAGATAAAAACTTTGACTTTAAATCTATATATAATGAAACAAAATATGATTAAAAGCGTTTTAAAATTTATGTAAACAGTTTATGAGCTAATTTTTTTAATAAAGAATATGTTTAGAAGATAAAGTAACAGTTATTGATATGGTAGCATAAGATATAGGTGAACTAAAAAAACGTATATAGAGAAAAAATCTTAAAAAATCTTAAATGAAAAAATTTTCAGATCTTCTATGAAGCAAGTCTTGATTTTGTGTACTTGGATCTATTGCTTATTCAATGCTTTTAGATAATGAAATCAGGGTTATTGTGTGGGGTTATTAATAAGAATATAAGAACAATAAAAGGTAAATTCGTACAAGAGGTAAGGACTTGGGTTTTTGCGAATGCTACGATTGTAATAAATTTTTTAATGGTGTATGCATAAAGAAAAATTTTCTGTATAAATCCTTATGACAAAAAAACATCTGAAGAGTTTATGCTCATTTTGGTTTTACTGTTGTTATTCTTTATTCATTTTCTAAAAAGCATATGTTATTTTTATTGTTCCTAATATTTATATATTTTTTTTGATATTTTTTTTGCAACTCTGTCCATTTTTTTGAAATATATGTGTTTTAAAGATAAAATGTCGTAGTTAGTTTTTTTGTTTATAATGGCAATATTATATATTTTATGTACACTTTATGCTTCTTTTGTCATTATAATCTATCCTGTTAGAGTTTATTTTACTATGACAGTATGACATTAATATTCACACATCACACGTTAGAAGTTCTAATTTTATTTTTGAATTTTTGAATTTTTACAGAACGCAGAATCATAGATACTTATAATTTAATAAATATAATTGAGTTTGGTTTGTTCGATTAAGGTTTTGATAAAATGATAAGAAATGGATAAAGTACTTTTTTATTCTAAATAAAAGTTAATTAAGAGATTACCTTAAAGAAAAAATTTTCGATAGCTATTTCGAGCTATAAAGTTAATATAATTATTGAATATTGAAACTGATGAGAATTTTTATATTTAAATTTGGGATTGATATTTAGTGGCTTATTATGTTATAATGTTATATAAATCATTAAGATGAGTCTGGTGTAGTTTATATTATAGATAAATATGAAACCTTGGACCGTGATCATAAAGAAGAGATCTTGTTAAAGTTATTAAAGACATCTTAATAACAACTATTATTTGTTGTAGGAAACATTGTTTAACTGAAAAATAAAATAAAATTATTTTGGAATAAGTTCGAGATTGAGAATACTTCATATGGCCTTGATGGTCTTATAAATTGTTATAGAGCATATAAAAATTAATATCAACATTTAAAAACGTTTAAATTGTTTTACTAAATACTATACTGTTTAAAATTTAAAATGAAAAATGATTTTTTCTTAAGAAATTTTTACAAATTTTTCATCTTTTTTCTAAGCTTTAAAGAACGCACTATAATATAAAAATATTAAATAAAAAATTTTTTATATTTGTCTTTTTGTCTTAATAAATTATTATAACATTTAGTAAGGAGTTTTTATTATGATTATGTTAAGAAAGATAAAGGGCAACAAGATAGTAATGTTCCTTTTAGTATTTTTTGCATATTTTAGTTTCTATTTATGCAGAACGAACATGCCGTACGTAAGCAAGATGTTAATAAATATGAGATTGCTAGATGTTACTAAATGGGGTCTGTTAGTTAGTTATGGTGCAATAGTTTATGGAGTGTCAAAAGGATTGAGCGGAGCATTAGCAGATAAGTTTGACTTAAAGAGAATATTGCTTTTTGGATTAGGGATAACATCGCTTATAAATTTTATTGTTCCTTCTTTTAAGTCGTCTTTGACAATAACAATAATTTGGATAATAAATCAATTTGTGCAAGGAATGGCGTACACATCATGTGTAAAAACTCTGTTAAACTGGTTTGGTGCGGACAAAAAAAATAAGGCTTATACTTACTGGAGCGCAAGTCACCGACTTGGGACGTCAGCAGCGGGATTTATAGTTACATGGTGTCTAGCGCATGCGTATTGGCAAGGAGCATTTATTGTGCCAGCAAGCATAACAGGGTTGATGTTTGTATTTATGTGGTTATTTTACAAGCAAAAACCTGACAATTTCGTGCAAATAAGAACCCATGAAAGTTTACAACCAACATTTAAAGAAATAGGAAAATATATCTTTAGAAATAAAAATTTGCTTATATTGGCAATAACATCAATGGGGATTTATTATGGATATTTTTTTATATTGAACTGGTTAATAATATTTTTTACTGATCAAGGGTTTAGTATAACTAAATCTACAGGGTTGTTAGCATTTTTGCCACTGTTGGGGATTTTTGGAGGGATAGTAAGTGGATACATAATAGACGGAATATTTAAGGGTAGAATACTTCCAGTAATATCTATAAGTGCAATAATAGTAATAGTGCTTATGGTATTTTTATACTTTGGGTGTGCAACATTGTCAACAGCATGGTTAATTTTTGTAATGTTATTGTTAGGCTTTTTTACGGATATCCCGCAGATACTCGGAAGTTTGGCAAGTACAAACTTTGTAACAAAACAATTCCAGGGGAGTGCTTTAGGATTTGTTGGACTTTGGCATTATATAGGGGTTTCACTGTCAGGAATATTAACAGCTTACACGGTAAAACAATACGGATGGGGAGTGCCTTTCGTTATAACAATTGGATTTATTTTATTTTCTGTTCTAGGTTGCATAATGTTATTTAATCAAGAGAAAATATTTTTGAAAAAAAGTAAAATATAATTTAATTCTTTTTTTTGCAAAGTTTCATTAAAAAGATAGATTTTATAATACTGAAAAAGTTAAAAAAATTAAGTAACATTATGGTTAAGTATGAAAAATTTAGAGATAATTCATAGAGTTTTTTTGTTTGTCCAAAATACACATAATATTATTAATTTCAAAAGGTGTAGTATTGAATATAAATTTGGATATAAATAATATTATAAGATTCATAAGAAGTAGTAGAAAAATACAACAATGAAAAAGTTAGTTGAAGTGATAAGAAAAAATAAAAACGAAAAGAAAACAAGTTATTTACTAATCGTTCATTATCATTATTTTGTTGTAACCGGTAAAGCAATAATAAAAAATTTGATATGAGAGGAAATAAAATAAAACTGCAATTTTATCGGTGTGTTTGTTAAAGTTTTTAGTAGCTGGGTATACTGTTTTAGGCTTTTCAAAGAAAAATGAATTATTTAGGTACTTCTAACTTATCATAAATCTATAATATTTGCAATTAAATTATTTTTATATACCCCCCATCTACTCAAAAAAAATATTAAAATAACATTTTTTTGGAAGGATTATAATAACTATGTTAAATAAAAAAGAGTTCTTTCTTAGCGAAATTAAGCTAAGAAAGAAAATTAAAAAAAGGATTTCTTACAAACTTAGGTATTTAAAATTTTCAAACTTTTTTACAAAAACAAAATATTTTTTATTTATTAAATTATATCCATTATACACATGAAATAAAATATTGATGAATGTGTGTGGTAGGAAAACAACTGGTTTTTTATTACTAATTATGTTAGGATATAAAGATATATATAATATTTGTATATTAAGATAAAATTTATGAGGTTTTTTTGATGTTAACAAAGGTTGTTATAACAGGTAGACCAAATGTAGGAAAATCCACTCTTTTTAATAGGCTTATAGGCAAGAAAAGAGCTATCGTCTATAAGACGCCAGGAACAACGAGAGATAGAAATGATTATGAAGTTTTGTGGAAAGATAAAAAATTTATTGTTACAGACACTGCAGGTTGGAACAAAGATGTTTTTGTTTTTTCTGTAGATATGTTACATCAACTAGATATAGCGATTGAACAATCTGACATAGTTTTATTTGTTGTTGATGGCAAAATGAGTATTCACCCAACAGACTTACAAATTGTCCAACAAATAAGGCTAAGCAAAAAGAAAATAATTCTTGTAGTAAATAAAATAGATACGCAAGCAGAGGAAATTAAAGGATATGAATTTTATGAACTTGGGCTTGAAGATATAATTTTTGTGTCAGCTAATCACGGTAGAAACATACACAATTTGCTTGATAAAATTTGTGACAATATAAAGTACGATAGAAAAAAAAAACTCAAGAACTATTAAAAGTTATTCTTGTCGGAAAACCTAATGTTGGTAAATCTTTACTTATAAACTCTATCACAAAAGAAGAAAGAAGCATAGTTCATGATACTCCAGGAACAACCAGAGATTTTCTTACGACCCATGTTTGTGTAAATAATAAAGAATATATAATTGTAGATACTGCAGGGTTGCATAGGGGAAGTAAAGCAAAAGATGATATGGAATATCTTTCAACTTTAAGTACAAATTGTGCAATTGAGTTTGCAGATGTTGCTGTTTTAGTTGTAGATGCGTCTCAAGGTGTAGGTAGTACGGAAGTTAAAATAGCAAGACTTTTAACGGAAAAGAATAAACCTGTTATTGTAGCTGTAAACAAATGGGATTTGATTGATGGAAAAGAAGAAGTCGCTAAATATTTTAAAGAGCAACTTAAAAAAAGAATAAAGTTTATGAGTTGGACAAATATAATTTTTATATCTGCTAAAACAGGGCAAAGGTTAGAAAGAATTTTTCAAGAAGCCGAAATTGTTTTTAAGCAATATGCAAAACAATTAACTCAAGAAGAACTTAATGAAGTTGTGTGTGATGCTTTAACAAGAAAATCTTACACAAGCAAAGGAAAAATTTTGAAGCTGAAAGAGTATTCTCAAGTTGCAGTAAAACCGCCTGTGTTTATTTTTTCAGTCAACGACATAAGTCTTGTACATTTTTCATATGAGCGATTTCTTGAAAATTGTTTAAGAGATAAATTTGGATTCCGTGGCACGCCAATAGTATTGAAATTTAGAAAACATTATAGAAAAAAAGTAGAACAATAAAAATGTTGATAAAATTTTTGTATTTGATTTTTGCTTACTTGTGTGGTTCAATTCCTTTTGCATATATTGTTGCAAAAGTAGTAAAAAAAATTGATATCCGAAAAATAGGCTCTTGTAATCCAGGTACTACAAATGTTTTTAGATCAATCGGAAAAGGTACAGGAATTTTGGTGTTTGTTTTTGATACTCTTAAAGGCTTTATTCCAGTTTTTTTTGCAGCATTTATAGACAATTCTTTTTCTTATTCTGTTGCGGTATCTGTAGTGGTTATTATTGGACATATGTTTACCATATTTTTAAACTTTAAAGGTGGAAAGGGTGTAGCTACTGGGTTTGGTGTATTTTTGGCTTTAATGTTTTTGCCTTGTTTTGTAGCTTTTGTGGTTTTTGGATTAGTCTTTTTACTTTCAGGTTATGTGGCTTTAGGATCAATTGTTGCCGCAGTAACGCTTCCTTTAGCCGCTTATTTTACAGGTTATTGGTTAGGGCCTATAATTTTCTCTTTTGCAGTTGCAATGCTTATTATTTATAAGCATAAAGCTAATATTGTGAGATTGAAAAATGGTACTGAAAATAAATTTAAAATATTAAAGAGAAAATGAATGAAAATAACTGTTTTGGGCGCCGGGTCATGGGGGATAGCTTTATTGGACCTTTTGGTTGAAAACGGACATAAGGTGGTTATTTGGGAAATTGATGGTAAAAGAGCCAAGAATTTAAATGACAGCAGAAAAATAAGATATTTTGAAACTGACGTGATAGTAGATTTACCTAAAGAAATAAACATTACAAACAGTTTGGACAGCGTTAAATATAGTGAAGGCGTATTGTTTGCTGTTCCATCGCATTGTATGAGATCCACTTGTCTGCTTTTAAAAGGTGAAGGCATATCTTTAAA
Organism: Endomicrobium sp.; assembly: GCA_031264325.1. Lineage (GTDB taxonomy): Bacteria > Elusimicrobiota > Endomicrobiia > Endomicrobiales > Endomicrobiaceae > Endomicrobiellum. Next base: position 9,871 of record JAISEE010000011.1, read on the forward strand.
TGGCAAACTTATAATAAGCGCTACTAAAGGTATTGAAAATAAAACATTTTTGAGAATGTCGGAGGTAATAGAAAATGTTTTTCCCGGAATTTATGATAATATAGCCGTTATCTCAGGACCTAGTCATGCTGAAGAGGTGTGTAGGAAGGTTTTGACTGTAGTTATATCGGCTTCCCAAAATTTTGATACAGCTGAAAAATGCAGAAAGCTTTTTATGAACGATTATTTCAAGGTTTATATACAAAGTGATATTATTGGTGTGGAAATAGGCGCTGCGTTAAAAAATGTGTTTGCCATAGCTGCGGGCATAGTAGATGGACTAAAATATGGTGATAACACTAAGGCTGCGGTAGTTTCAAGAGGGCTCAAAGAACTTGTAAAAATAGGTGTTATTTTGGGTGGAAAAGAACAGACTTTTTATGGTTTATCGGGGCTTGGTGATTTGATGGTTACTTGTTTTTCAAGGCACTCAAGAAATAGATCTGTAGGGCAATATATCGGCGAAGGGAAATCGTTTGAAGAAGCACAAAAGAGCCTTGGAATGATAGTGGCGGAAGGTATAAAAAATACAGCCAGTGCTTACGAGCTTGGTAAGAAGTTTAATATAGAACTTCCTATAGTCAATGAAATTTATCATGTTCTATTTAAAAATAAAAATCCTATTGACGCTGTAAATGATTCAATGAAAATGGATGCAAGGCAAGAATAAAGGAATAAAAAAAATGACAAAAAATGACATAGCTGTAGCATTGTCAAAAATATTAAGCTCAAAAAAAGAAGCTGATGTTGTTGTTAATAAAGTATTTGAAGAGCTAGCAAATGCCTTAAAAAATTCTGAAAAAGTTGTAATTACTGGATTTGGCAGTTTTAATGTTTTTGAGATGAAAGCAAAAAATGGACGGAATCCTAAAACAGGAGAAAAGCTCATTATTGCTCCGATGAAAAAAGTAAGGTTCAAAACATCAAAATATTTTTTTGATTTAATGGAAAATAAATGACTCAAACTCCACCCATACCTAACAAAGAGTATTTCTCTATAGGAGAAGTATCCAATATAACGTTTGTTCAAAAATACACTTTAAGATATTGGGAAAGTGAATTCAAACTTTTGCGCCCTGTTAGGAAAAGTTCAGGTCGTAGAGAGTATCGTATGGAAGATGTTGAACTAGTTTTTAAAATTAAAGACTTGCTGTATAATCAAAAATACACCACTGAAGGTGTCAAAAAGTATTTGATAGGTGATAAACGTAAAAAACGCAAAGATCCACAAAATGCTTTGGAGCTTAATTTAGAACATATTTCTGACAGTGAATTTTTACAAAATATTAAAGACGAATTAAAGTATATTTTAAAATTGTTAAAAAAATAGTATATAATTGTAACCGTATTAAAAATTCTATAAGGAATATTTTATACGTGATGCTTTAGATCGGGGCGTGGCGCAGTTGGTTAGCGTACTCCCTTGGGGTGGGAGAGGTCGCTGGTTCAAATCCAGTCGCCCCGATTTTATGAAGACTTGAGAAAAATTTTTATTTTTTTTCAAGTATTTTTTTATTTGTAAATTTGTCATTCATAAACACTTGCTTTATGCTAATCTTCCTCTTAACTATTCTTTAAGTATGTTAAAGCTATATGAAAGAATATGTGAAAGTGAATAGTATGGAGCGTTAAATGTTTATAGTGATATCTGAAAATAGGCGTAGGAAAAAGAAAAAGTGTTCAAGCTAACAAGCGAAGAATTAGAGAAAAAGTTAAAAGAATTTTAACAGTTGAATTTAAAAGTTGCTTTGGGTACATAAAGTTTTGTATTAAGAAAAAAAATTATTAACTCGCTTTGTGAAACTATTGCTGTGTTAGTTGTATGACAATTATCATGAGTGACTTGGATTTAAGTCAGCGAATCGTAATTCAAAATTGAGTGTTATAGTCTTAATCATAACCAAAATTTTGCAAGTAATTACTTTATTTTTACAACTTTATTATCTTTATCTACAAAAATAATTTTAGGGTTAATAGGTTTATCTGAAAGAGTGAAACCCATTATTATTACTTCTTCGCCAGTTTTTATAAGATGAGCTGCTGCGCCGTTCATGCAGATTATCCCTGAATTTGGTTTACCAGGAATTATATAAGTTTCAAGTCTTGCTCCTGAGTTATTAGACACTACCAAAACTTTTTCACCTATCCATAAGCTTGCCTTATCGCAAAGATAGGTATCTATTGTTATGCTACCCTTGTATTTCAAGTTTGCTTTCGTCACTGTAGCCTTAAAAATTTTTGAACTTAAAACAAATTTCATCACAACTGCCTCCGACTAAACTGTGGTGATATTGTAAGTATTTGCGTCAATTTTTATTAATTAGTAACTATTTTTTTGATGAAGAGAAGTTTTTATTTTAGCCTCATAAACAAAAAGTCTATTTAAATATAAGAGTAATAGAAGTATACCACTTCTTTATCTACAAAAAGTTTTTAATATCCGGCTCCACAAGACAATAACTATTGTTATTTTTTAGTTTTAGCTTAAGATTTTTCAGCCTCTCCTTGACATTTTATACAGTACCTAGCCCAAGGAATAGCTTTTAATCTTTTTACAGGAATTTTTTCACCACAACACTCGCATGTACAGTAAATATTTTTTTCTATTTTAACAAGGGCATCATTTACAGCGTTCAGTGTTATTTTGTCAGCAGCGGCAAGCTCAAAAAACATTTCCTTATCACTGTTTTGTCTTGCAGTATCTATTTCATCTCCGACAGTTATATCTTCGGAATTTATATTTCTTTGAGCGGCGTTGGCTTTATTTAAAAGTTCATCTTTTTTTTCTATTAAAAATCTTTTTATTTTTGCTAAATATTTTTTATTCATTACACTATACTCTCCGTTTAAAAATTTGTAAATACTTTGACCATTCTTAATTTATTGTTTTCTTGACCACTTATTCTTATGCCTTTAGACGTTGTATCCATAATATAATCACATATTTCTTGAGTTATTCTTTCTCCAGGTATTACTATAGGTATTCCTGGAGGATAAGGTGTTAAAGTTTGAGCGGCTATATGTCCGACGGATTTTTTTAAACTCACCTTTGTTATGTTGTTTGAAAGAAATACATTTCTAGGTTTCATAACCATTTCGGTAGCCAAAGATGGAATCTTAAGTATCCAATTTTTTTGTATGCCGTGATATTTTTTACTTATACTTTCAAGTGCTTTTACAAAGGCTTCTATATCGGATTTAATTGTGCCTTCACCGGAAATTGCTACTAAGTTAAACAAATCAGCATAATCAAGTTGAATATTATATTTTTTAGCCAAAATGTTTTCAATCTCATAACCGGAAAGTCCTGTTTTTGTAACGTTTACGGTAAGTTTTGTTATATCTAAATCGAAACCCAATTTGTTTATTTCTTGTCTGGTAAAACATTTTATACTGCCAATGTTTTTATTTATATAAGAACGCCACCGCTCAGTTGCTTCTATAATTTTGTCAAAGTCTCTCTTTCCATGCGAAACAATCTGTCTTCTAGCTAAGTCAATAGTTGCAAGAATTAAATAATTAGGACTTGTTGTTTGAAGCATTGAAACTATTTTTTTTACTCTGTTAAAATCAATAAATTTAGATTTAAAGTGCAAAACCGATCCTTGAGACATTGCTGATAGAATTTTGTGTGTTGACTGAACACATAAATCAGCACCAGCTTCAACAGCAGATTCAGGCAATAGATCATTAAAATGTAAATGTGCCCCATGGGCTTCATCAACAAGAAGAATTTTACCTTTTCTGTGGCACAAATCTGCAATTTTGCTCAATTCAGTAACAATGCCATTATAAGTAGGACTCGTTATAAATACAGCTTTTGCTTCAGGGTATTTATCCAAAGCTTCTTTAACCTGATCATAAGTCATGCTAAAAATCAAGTCTAGGTTTTGATCTATTTTAGGTTGAATCCAAATAGGCCAAACACCAGATATAATAATTCCTGCCATTATAGATTTATGAGAGTTCCTTGAAACTATTACTGAGTCATCTGGATTACATGCTGAAAGAAACATAGCTATGTTGCCACTGGAAGTACCGTTTACCAAAAATAAAGAGTGTTCAACCCCATATGCCTCTGCCATAAGTTCTTGAGCTTTTTTTATTGGCCCAACGGGATCGTGTAAAGAATCTACTTCGTCAAAAACAGTAACATCAAATTTAAAAACATCTTCTCCGATATAGTTTTTTAATTCTTTATCTATACTTCTTCCATTTTTGTGTCCTGGGCAATGAAGCGATATAACGTTTCTTTTTGCGTGCCCTAGAAGTATATCAAATAATGGAACCTTAGACTGTTTTCCAAAATTTAAGCTTTTTACTTTTTTCATTATATTATATTTACTTATCCCTAAATACAATTATATATAGTGCCCGGTAGAAGACTCGAACTTCTGATCTCTTCCATGTCAAGGAAGTACTCTAACCAACTGAGCTAACCGGGCGACATACAATTTATATGAACAAGGTGCGGGCCGGAATTGAACCGGCGAATAACAGTTTTGCAGACTGTTCCCTTACCACTTGGGTACCGCACCAATGACCAATGAATTAAATGTTGGACAAGTATATTAAAAATAATGTTCTCAAGTCAAGTTTTGCATATATATGCATATACATATAAGTAATAAAATAATATTTTATTTTTGATTTTTAAAATTAATGTATTATAATTTATTTATTATAATTCGTTAAGAAAATTAATAAAAATAATAGAAAAGAACTATGAATTCATTAAAAAGAAAAATTCGAGAATTGTTTACACTAATACAGACTAAATTGGCACTGTTTATTATACAAGTTATTTAACTTTTTTGAGTTGGGACACATATAATTTTTCAGAGAGGCATTTTTAATATAAGACAGTAGGGAGATCAAAATTTTATTTTTTTATTATTCGTCAAGTATAAATATTTAACTTCTACAAAATACGATGGTATTTATAAACATTATGTAATAGATAAAAAAAAATATCAAAAGTATAGAACTGCAAGCATAATGTTGTACTATTATGAAGTGAAGAAATGTAAATGTAAATTTTTAGTTACAGGCAAAAAAAACAGAATATTTTTTGCCAATAGAAAGATTTAAAATTTGTATGTTTTCAAAAAGGCATAAGAGAAATGCTAAAAAATATTGAAAATTAAAAACATCTAAAATGAAACTAAATGAAGTTTATTTTATGTCTCAAGCGTTAAAAGAAGCTCGTAAAGCCCAAAAGATCAGTGAAGTTCCGATAGGCGCAGTTATAACTTGCGATGACAAAATAATTGCGCGAGGATTTAACAAATGTGTTATATTGTCTGATCCTACAGCACATGCGGAAATTGTAACTTTACGCAAAGCTGCTAAAAAATTGAAAAATTATCGTTTGAAAAATTGTTCTATATATGTTACAATTGAACCTTGTATAATGTGTGTTGGCGCTCTTGTAAACGCTAGAATAAAAAATATTATTTTTGGTGCGTATGAAACAAAGTCTGGAGCTTGTAAAAGTGTTTTTAAAATAGCTAAAAATAAAAAATTAAATCATAAAATAGAATTTAGCAATGGAAAAGAAAAATATTTAAACAAGGAATGCGCAGATATAATTAAGAATTTTTTTAAGGAAAGACGTAAAAACTAATGGGGGTGAACAGGGTTCGACGGAAATGAGAGAAGTAATGACAGCAGGCCGGAGTTGGTCGATGGCTCCGCAAAAATCGACTGAAAAATAAACAACAAAACTGTTTTTGTGCAGCAGCTAACACCAAAGACTTATGAATTTAGCGCGTCTGCACTTCCAATTGCTGCTTAAAGTAGCTTCGTTTTACCTTAGATACCTGCTATAGGGATGAAATGACAAGAGCGGGTTAATTTTAAGTGGTTTGTGCCGTCATTTAAAATGAAAAAATGGCACTGGTTTATAACGTAACACCGTCCGATTGTAGCGCTATAAATGAGATAAATTTTCGGACTAAGCCTGTAGTTGGTCTTACTAAAACATTTTCGGACGCGGGTTCAATTCCCGCCACCTCCATTTTGTCATGATTATTAAATGAACAATGAGTAATGAGTAAATAAATATTTAGTAAATTGTTTTACTTCAAAAGAAAGTAAAAGATAAACTTAAGATACAAATTTTAGATACTTTATTCTATGTTTATAATATAATAATGACTTTAGTAGTAGGTGGTTAATTGCCCGATGGTGTAATTGGTAACACGTCTGCCTCTGGAGCAGAAGTTTCCTGGTTCAAATCCAGGTCGGGCAGAGAACTAATTTAGATTTTTTTAATTTACTATGTAGAGTTTACTTAATCGTAAAAGAAGAATTATTTAGATACTTCTAACTTATATAATAATATTTACTATAAGATTAAATTATTTTTTAAAAAATAATTTTTAGATGACAGCTTTAAATTAATTACATAAAAAAGTTTATTTTTTTAGTCTAATATGTATTTGTATTATAATGATAATCAATATGTCAGTGTATATTTGATTATGAGTTTCATTTTATTTTAAAAAAATATTTACATTTGAAATAAAATGGAATAAGAGTATCTAGAGATAAGAAATAAGCTGATACGCGGAGTGGAGTAAAGTTAATATCTGAAGAGAGTTTTATACTAAAAACTGACCTTTATTTTTTTTGAAATCATATGTATAAACATTTATGACTAAAGGATGATGAGAGAAGTAAGTTTGTCAACTGATTGAGAAACAAATTTACAAGATGTTATTTTTAACGAGATAAAATAGGGCAGAGGTAAAATGAATGGTTTCTGTTGATAAAATCAGACGATATTATAGAAAATTTAAAATGATGTAAAAGCAAAAAATATAGCTTATAGGTATTATTTTGTCTCTGCTCCTATGTATATCAAATTTATTTAAGTGTTGTCGATTTAAGTTAAAAGCTTAAAAATTCGTAAAATTTTTATTAAATTTAATCTCTAAAGTACGAATAATTGGTATTTTAGTTATTTTTTTATGCTAGTTTTTTGTCTGTAGAAGGTTATTTATTAACATTGGCAACATTGATGGTAAAATAGGAATTTTTGCATCTATTTGTAGATATTATAAATTTTTCAACTCAGATATAATTTTGTTCTTTGTGGATGAGTTATAGTAAGTCAAGTAGTATATTTATACACTTTCTATGTAAAAAAGAAGTTAAAAGTAGAACATTTAAGTATGTAGTTAAGACTTGCTCAGTTTTAAAAATATTCTCAATCGTTGTGACTTTACCATAAACACTCACCAATGTTGCTTATGTGTTTTCTGTAATTTTTTTGAACGTGACAACTTGGATGTGATAGATATTTATTTTTCATAAATGTGCCTTATAATACAAACAGGCATCTTGTCATGGCTATACTGAGTGTTTTTACTTTTTTATCTATAAAAGTCCTTTTTCAGTATGATAAATAAAAATATGTTTATAATTTAAATAAACTGCGTAAGTTTTTAAATTTTTTTGTAATTTTTTCATATTCATGTTTGATAAATATAATATTTTAGTGTGTTGTATATAAAATATGATAGCTCAGATGTTATATTTTATCTAGTAGTGGCTTATCGTTTCCGATTGACATAATTTATAAAATTTATTATAAAAATAAAAAATGAATATATTTTTAAAAATATATAATTTTTTTGTATTAGTTTTTATAGACGAGAGAGGATATTAAGTTGATGAAAAAACCTGATGTAACTAAACAGGTTGCCGATATTTCAGGTTTAACGCAAAGAAAAGCTAATGAAACTATCAAAGCTTTAATCAAAGTTATACAATCAACTTTAAAAAATGGTGACGT
>JAISEE010000027.1 GCA_031264325.1 Endomicrobium sp.
ATAGCGCATCGTTTATCTACGATAATAAACTCTGATAGAATATATGTTTTTGAATCTGGAAGTATCGTTGAAGTTGGTACCCACAAAGAGCTGTTGGCATTGAATGGATATTACGCAAATTTGTATAAGGTTCAGTTTATGAGTAAGTAGCACTGGGTTAAAATATAAGTGCGTTAGAGAACACGGTTTGAAAAAGTTTTATTCTATTGTCATGTTTTTTTTGGCTTTAAATAAAATTAAGGTATAATAAGACACAATAAAAGGTTAAAGTTCAATTTATTATAATTAGCAAAATTGTTCGTTAAGAGTCCAAGAAGTCAGATTGTAATTTTTTCCCCAGCGATATCTTTATGCTTATATATAATTCTTGATGAATTTTATATCTATGATGAGTTGGAGAAAAAAAGACTTGTGGTTCAAGTTGTTGTTGATGGGAATAAATTTTACTTAGAAAAAATTACAGTTCAATTTTATTTATTCAATTTATCCTCTGCAGAATTTTTTTCTACACTAAATCTTAATATAAAAATAGATTATATCTTTTGTTTGAAATCATACTTCTAAAGGATGCTTTATGCTGTTAATATGCTAATGAAAACTGTATTTAAAAAATATTGTTTTACGTTGACTTTAAAGAAAAATATAATAAAGTAGTCATCGGTGATTGGTTGAAAAGATTTATTCACGTTATTTATGTATAATAATATAATACCTAAAAGAAATAAACGTTTAGAAATTTTGTACACAGAAATCTTAAGAGATAAGGTGTTTCAATGGTTGGATCATATAGATTATAATGACAGATTATGAAGAGTCAAAGAAATTTTCAGATATTGGCATGAGAGTTATGGAGTTTAGGAATACAGAATTTATAGAGGACTTAGTTAAAGTTCAAAACGCATGAAAAAATATGATGTTTACACTATAGTTGTTAGTAGCGTTTATGCACTAAAAGTTTAAATTTAAAAATGGCTGTTAAAACAATAAAAATTTTAGAATTCAAGTAATTTTTACAAAATATTATATATTTGTATATAAATAACCAAATAACCATAAGGAAAATTTAATGATAAATGTTAAAATATATTGATTTGTAAAATTATTAGGTAAAATTTTTGGAAAATTTACTCTTGATATAGTTTAAAACTTTTTTATTTTATAATCTCACTTGTTGAAGTTTTTTTATAACGAAAATGATAAAACTGTCGCGAAGGTAATAAAAAAATTTAGTGTAAAAATGTTCAGTTCAATGAAAGTTAATTTTTCAGAGTTTTGTAAATTTGTTAATGTGTTAAACTATTTAAACTTTTAAATTCTGTTAATCTTAAGATATTTTTGCTACTAAGCTGTATAAATGTATTTATTGATTATCTGGATGGGTAACAAAGTTTAATTACAGTGTTGTTAAAGCAAAATAGTTTTAAAAGATCAATACTTGTACATGGGGTGGTAGTACTTATTGATAATAATATTAAATATTAAATATTAAATATTTTTAAACAAAACACTTTATTGCGGATTTAAGACGATCCATCTATTGAAAGGCTCTCTAAAAAATGCAATAATGAGTACATTTATAAAAACTGTTCATGTATTTGTATTGAGGATTAATATGACAGATATTTTTAAAATTGCTAAAGCAACGCTTAAATCTGAAGCTCAAGCAGTAAAAGATCAGTTAGAACATTTGAATTCAAATTTTAAAGAGGCTGTTTTTCTAATTAAAGACTGCAAAGGGCATGTTGTATTTATAGGTTTGGGAAAATCAGGTTTAGTTGGAAGAAAAATTTCTGCTACGATGTCTTCATTAGGCATTCCTTCAGTATTTTTGCACACTGCAGAAGGACTGCACGGCGATTTGGGAATAATTATGAGCGATGATATTGTTATAATGCTTTCTTATTCTGGAGAAACTGAAGAACTTAAAAGAATACTTCCTACTTTGATAAAAATGAAAATTGTTATTGTGGCCATGACAGGTAATCCAAAGGCTTTAATTTGGAAAAATATTAATTGCATTATTGACTGTAGTGTTAAAAAAGAAGCGTGTCCTTATAATCTTACCCCGACATCATCAACTACAGCTCTTCTTGCTATAGGCGATGCGTTGGCTCTTACTGTTTCAAACCTAAAAGGTTTTAAAAAAAAACATTTAGCTGTTTTACATCCACTAGGTGCTATAGGCAAAAGACTTACAATGTATGTTGGAGATTTAATGAGAAGAGGAAAACAAAATCCTGTTGTAAAGCAAAATGTTAGCGTTGAAGATACTATTGTTGTTATGACAAGCACGAGAGTAGGTGCTGTAAGTATTGTTGATGATACTGGTAAAATTGTCGGATTTTTTACTGATGGCGACTTGCGTAGGCATTTATACTCAGATGAAGGACTATTAAAAAAAAGCATTATTTCTATTATGACAAAGTCACCAAAAGTTATAACTCCTAAAGTTCTTGCAATTGAAGCGGCAGAGGTATTAAAGAAGTATAATATAGATAATATTCCAGTGATAGATGAGAACAGAAGACCAATAGGTATTCTAGATCAAAGCGATTTGTTTGCTGAAGGTATTGTTTAAGTTTAATATAATTTGCAATGTTGGAGGAAGTTAATGGATGTAACAACAGAAACGCCAGTTGAGAATATATTGAAAAATAAAGGATTACCTGAAGGTATTTGGACACAGTGCAAAGAATGCGAACAACTATTTCTTCAAAAAGATTTTGAAGAAAATTTTATGGTTTGTCCAAAATGCGGATACTATACACGAGTTGATCCTAAAAAGAGAATAGAGTTTACAGTAGATAAGGGAAGTTTTAAAGAAATGGATAGTGGTTTAACATCTGTTGACTTTTTAAATTTTCCTGGATATGCAGATAAGTTAAAAAAAATTTCAAAACCTTTTTTGAAAGACGCAATAATTACCGGAGAAGCTAAGGTTAGCGGATATAACGTTATTATAGGTGTAATGGATTTTTCTTTTATGGGTGGGAGTATGGGGTCCGTGGTAGGAGAAAAAATAGTAAGAGCTGTTGAGAGAGCCATAAAGAAGAAATGTTCTCTTATTATTATTTCTTCTTCAGGCGGAGCAAGAATACAGGAAGGTATATTATCGCTTATGCAAATGGGTAAAACGAATGCAGCGCTTGCAAAATTTGCTGACAATGGTCTTGCTTATATATCTGTTTTGACTGATCCTACAACAGGTGGTGTCGCCGCAGGTTACGCTATGCTTGGTGATGTCAATATAGCCGAACCTGGAGCTTTAGTTGGGTTTGCAGGGCCAAGAGTTATTGAACAAACAATAAGACAGAAGCTTCCAGAAGGATTTCAACTTTCTGAGTTTTTAGAAAAGCATGGTATGATTGATAGTGTTGTTGAAAGAAAAAATATGAAAGATGCACTTACTAAGGTTTTGAAATTTTTTGTTAAAAAATGATATTTTTTAAAAATTTAAAAGAATACGATGATATGAAACCTGGTCTTTCAAGGATAAAAAAATTTTTAAAAGATCTAGATAATCCTCAAGATTCGTTAAAAACTATTCATATAGCAGGCACCAATGGTAAAGGTTCAACTGCAGTTTTTATTGCAAATATTTTAATAGCCGCAGGATACAAAACTGCGTTGTATACATCTCCCCATTTAATTGATATTACGGAAAGAGTCAGTGTAGATGGTAAAAATATTCCGGTAAAAATACTAAAAGACTTATCAAAAAATTATCTTAAAAAAGCTGTAAAATACAAGTTGTCATATTTTGAATATTTAACCTCTTTGGCTTTTATATATTTTGCTTTGCAAAATGCTGAAGTTGCTGTAATTGAAACAGGTCTTGGTGGACGGTTTGATGCAACTAATGTAATAAAAAAACCGCTGGCTTGTGTGATTACATCTATAGCAAAAGAACATCAGGAAATATTGGGCAATACTATTGAACAGATTGCTTTTGAAAAAGCAGGAATAATTAAAAAAAATTGTGATGTAGTTTGTGGAAAGCTTCCCAAAAGAGCGGAATTAGTTATAAGAAACAAAAAGTCAAGTCAATATTTTTATGGAAAAGCTTTTAAAGCATATAATAGTAGAATATTCGGTGTGTTAAGTCAAAGATTTGACTATATAGGCAAAAATCTAAACTTAAAAAATATTGACATAGGTTTGCTTGGAGATCATCAAATTATAAATGCCTCAATTGCTGTCTGCATAGCTGAGCTTTTATCAAAAAAATATTTCGTTTTAAGCAAAACTGACATAAAAAAAGGTTTAAAAAATTCTGTATGGACAGGACGTTTTGATATAAGAGAAGTTTCATTTGATAATAAAAATTTCAGTTTAATCATAGACGGTGCTCATAACATTGAAGGCTTAAACGCTTTTTTTGAGACTTTAAAGCAATTGGGTTTTGCAAATAAAAAAAAAACTTTTATTTTTACTTCGATGAAGGGGAAAAAATATAAACAAATGATAAAAAAAATAATTCCTTTTGCAGAAAGAATAATACTTCCACATATTAAAAATAATAGAGCTATAAGTCCAATAGATTTAAAGGATGAATTTTTAAAGTATATCTTAGATGATAAAATTTTTATAGTAAATTCTGTTAAAGAAGCGTGTCGTATGTTTGATTATGGTAAAGTTGGAATAGCGGTAGGTTCTTTATATTTAGCTGGTGAGGTTTTGTCGGTTATACAAAAGCATAATGTAAGGTGAGTAATTATCTAGAACTTATATTAAATATTTTTTTGTTCGGGAGTTGTAAATTAAAGTGACTATTATTGTTTCAAAAGACATTAGGACATTTACAGAAAAAGAAACTGCCGTGTTTTGGTTATGCTTGGTTTGTGATATAAATAAGAAATTTTCCAAAGTATTAAATTTGTTGTTTATCTAGCTTCTAAATTTAAAAATTATCTAAAAGAATGTCAGCATCGACATAAGTATAATGACTGGTGATACTATAGAATTTAACAATATGAATTGTTAAATTTCTTTTCTAATTTGCCTATATTTGTTTAAATAAAAAAGTATTCAATTTAAAAATGTTAAAAGGCTTACAACAACAAAATGTTTATTGATAACTATGTTTATTGATAACTGAATAGTGCAATACAAAGCTTCGTGTGGAGCCTTTTGACTGGAATACAAAATGAAAATCATAAAACTTAATATATATTTGGGATTGAGGATTGATGGGTATCTTTTTATTTTAATAAAAGCTTAAGTTTTATATTTGAGCAAGTTATACTGTGGTAGGTGGGTGTAAGTAAGGGCTGGGGTATACAATACAAAATTGATCTTTAATATAGGATATATGTTATAACTATAGAGACGCCTAATGGTGATAAATACTTGCATAGTATATGGGGCGATATAACAACATTTAGAAAAGAATAAATTTCAAATATTAATAAAGTATGCCATAATAACATTATAACTTGTTATCAAAAGTTATAATAATTAGGTTAAGATATAGGTTTGACAAAAAAAATATGGGATGAAATAAAGCCCGAGAAAGACTTGATGTTTTTTTAAATATCATTATTAGTACATTTTATATATATTATAAGCTTTCGTTAATCATGATACAATTTTTTGTTTTTTTTATGAGGATTGAGTTATGTAGTTAGATTTTTTTATCGCATGCAAAGCCAGAGATAAAAAGTAAATTTTAATTCTATATGAAAGGCTTGTAAAATTATAGTTTCAAAATATATTTATAAATTTTAGAGCTGTAGAGGCGATAAGACTATATTGTCTAAATAATTCAAATATTAGATAAATGATAATAGTCAAATTAATTTTTAATAAATTTATTACTACTGCTGTTATATTTCTTTTGTTAGCGTCTGTTGTTTTTGCCTCTAACGAAGTGAATATATTTGCTGATGAGCTTGAATATGGAGAATTGGACGGAAGAATTGTTGCTCAAGGGCATGTTGTATTGAATTGGGATAATAAAAAAATTTTTGCAGATTATGTTGAATTTTTTATAAACAAAAAAAAAATGATGGCTTCCGGAAATGTTATTATTGAAGAAAATAGAAATATAATACACTCTGAAAGTATAGCATATAACTATGACGATGATACTGGCAAAATAGAAGAAGTATTCGTTTCTTCTTCAAATTTGTTATATATTCGTTTAAAGTCTGTTGAGAGGTTAGGTAAAGATATTTTTAACTTAAAACAGGCAACATTTTCGAATTGTGATTTAGACGAACCTCACTTTTGTTTTAAATCAAATCGTGGAAAACTTGTATTAAACAAAAGAATCACAATTTATAATGCTGTTTTTTACATTGGCAAGATTCCTGTATTTTATCTTCCTTTTGTCACAAAATCATTAAAAGGTGGTTGGGGATTTGGTTCTGATTTGAGGTTGGCGACCGAACCAGGTTACACTGAGACATGTGGTTTTTCTGTAAAGACAACAGTTTCTTGTGCTTTGAGTAAAAATTCTATTATCAGGGTTAAGCATGATTATTTTGAAAAAAAAGGCAAAGGATATGGGGGATATTTTAGTTATATAACAAGTAGCGGTATATTAAATATTGATGCTTACACAATAAAAAATTTTTTTGATAAGAAAGAAAGACAAATTTTCAGATCTAATTATTTTCAAAAATTAAATAATACTTGGGCATTAAGATCCAATGCTGAATTTATGAGTGATAACAATTTCGATAACTTTTATAGTCAAAGCGATTGTGACAGAACAAAAAATTATTTAAAGTCTTACGTTTCCCTAACAAGACAAGGAAAATCAAACACTGAAATAAATTTTGAACGCATTTCTAAATATAATGAAAATACTTCTAAATACGAAGTAGAATCTATAAGTCTTCCAAAAATAAGTTGGATATACTATCAAAGAAAGTTTAACTGGGGAATAGTACATAAACCGTCGTTTGAGTATAGCAATACTTATAAAAAATATGATTCTACGACAGATGCATTTTATAAAAGCACGGCAATGTTTAGCTATAATCTCATTAAAAGTTTTAGAATGGTTAGAAGGTTTATTCTAACGCCAGGGCTAGATGTTTTTGAAAATTGGTATGACAGAAGCGATAAAAATGAATTAAAAAATGTTTTTTTTACTTGCTACGGCGGAACTTTTAATACAAGATTTATAGCTACAAGCTGGATGGATTGGAATGCTCGTTACATAGTACGAGTCAGAACAAAAGCAAATTTTTTGGACATAGACACAGATCTGCAGAACTATGGAATAGAAATTAATAATATAAAATTCAGCAATTATATGTATAGTGGAGACAGAATAACGGTTAGTAACTTTATAACATATAATCTTATGCACGGTAGAAAAAAAACTCCTAAAAAATGGGGGGCTCTTACTAGCGACTTAATTTGGATGCCAAAGTATTATATTACTGTTTATGCTCAAGAAGCTCAATGGTTAGAGTCGCCGTTTAAGTTTAATTTTTTGCTTGACATAAGAGTAGGGGATTTGACAACATCTTACTTTAATCTTGGATTATTCTATCAACGTTATGATAATTCTAAAGAAGTACATAAAAATAATAGAGTAGATAGTATTATAGGATTTGGTTTGTGGCTTAATCCAAAATGGAGGTTTGATTATAGCATAAGGAACACAATTGCAGTAAATACTATACACTCAAGGCTAAATAAACATGAATTAAAAATTTACAGAGATTGTCATTGTTATAATTTGGGTATTATTTACAGAAAGGGATCTAACGACTGGGGCTGTGGTCTTAGGTTTGATATGAAAACTAATATGCCGTTCACTAAAAGTAATAATAGTTTAGAATACTAACAACTCTATAAAAATATTTTACCCTTGACGGAAATTGATGCTCTGTTTTTAATAGTTTAATATTATGATGGAGATAAAATGCAAAAATAATAACTATAATTTATTATAATTCCAGCATTTTTTTGAATTTCTTGAAGTTTATTGGTGTTTTTTTTGTAACAGTATTATTTGGAGAGATGGCTGAGTTGGTTTAAGGCGTCAGTCTCGAAAACTGATATACGGAAACCCGTATCGGGGGTTCGAATCCCCCTCCCTCCGTTTTAAAATGTTGTTAAAATAAAAAAATAAATAAATCTGTTTTATAAATAGTAAAAACATTTATGTTAGTAATTTCATTATGAACGAGATTGATTAGTGAAAATAATATAAAACTGACTATTATTATGAACGTCAAATGGTATGATAGGTAGGGCACAAAATGAAATAGAAAGAGTAAGTAAATACGTAAATTTGTAGTTATCATAGAAATAAACTTTAAAGGATAAAAATGATAAAATAATCTTAAAGAAATCCAGGTTTAAGCTGACAGATTTTTTGATATAATGAAAAAAAGATATTTGGGAAAGTTAAAAAAGTAGAAAATAAATTAATCAAATCAAGAGATCACGGTGAGAGCGCAGACATACTTAACTCAATTGTTAGATAAAAATTAAAATGAGAATCTTAAAAAGTAACGATAGATGTTAAAACAAGAAGGAATATATCAAAAATGTAGAACAATAAGTGAAAATACATAAAAAAGACGGATAGACCATTAATGGAAAGAAGGGATAAATAAAAAAGAAAATGTATGTAATCAATATTGCAATTAATATATAAATATACACTTGATTGCTATTGAGTGACGATAAAGAAAGATAGAGTACAAAAAAATATTTAAATTATAGTTTAGACTTTAAAGCAAATTCAAATTTTTGAAAATGCAAAATTTTCTGGGAAGAAAAGAACAAAAAAAATGAGATTAAGAAAAAGAGTAAAAGATTTTTTAAAAAGTAAACTATTAGAAAACAGAAACAATAGGATTGATGTTAAAAGAGACAATTACTCTGAGAAGTTTTATGTTGAGATAATAAAAGTTAGAGTGTTATATTTAGAGAGTATACGTATAAGATAAAGGATAGGGTAGGATTGAGTTTAAATAAGAAAAGAAGATTTAAGAAAGATATAAAATTTGATGTGCAAGTGTAGAAAAACTGGTAGAAAGGACAGATTTAAAAGAAATGAAATTCGCGTAAAATGATTAAACAAAACCAGTAAAAACAATATT
>JAISEE010000028.1 GCA_031264325.1 Endomicrobium sp.
TAAGAAAAATCCTAAAACATTTTTAGAAAAGTGGTATATTAAAAATATACGAAACGAGTTAAATTTTGTTTTTAACGAAATCAAAAAAGTTAAAGATGAAAATATAAAGAAAATGCTTATTTAATACTTAGCCGCACAATGCGTTCGTGCAGAGCAACTACGCATTCGGACTTAGCAACACTTGTAGAACCAGTATCGACTGCTTATTATTGTTCCAAGCACGGCAAAATGCGCAAAATTGACAATTATTTCAAAAAGTACAATAAATATTGAGTATTTTAAAAAGAATACTTAATAAAAGTAAATAGAAATAAAAAAGTACATCGAAAAAAACCATTCTTGATTATCAGTTGATCTCAAAAATAGTTAAATATTCAGAAGACTATAAACATAAATAAATGAAAGGTTCAATGCTTCATGGGTTTTTTGCATAAATATGATGCTTATGACGCTTATGATGCTTAAGAATTACTAGACACACGCGCCCAAGAGGAATTGAACCTCTAGCCTTTTGATTCGTAGTCAAACGCTCTATCCAATTGAGCTATGGGCGCACCCAAACACTAACTTGATTATAAATAGAAACGCTACCAACAGACAATTTATATATGGTTTTTAAACATTTATTATTAAACTGTTATTGTGCTAATTTGTCTCTGTTTTTATTTTTATAACTAATTGCATTAACAGTATCTTTTAAAGTTTACCTACGAATGCGAACATATTATCTGTTCCGTTATCGCCATGACGATAAAACCATCTGCACTTAATCGTTTGCCATTATCAAAGTAGTATATTATATCATTTTAACACTTTTTAGCAGTTAATAAAATTTCTTTTATTTTGATGAAGCAAAATGTTATTGTCTAGTCACATTGTTTTTATTCAGTTTGGAAATATCATATCGTTTTCAAAATTAATCCAACAGCAAAACTTCACAACTTCACCTGGTATTAATACGGAATATGCAAAAGTATTCTAAATAACTACTAACTTTTTCATTAGTTAATGCTTTTTCCTTCAAATTTATAGTCTTTTTTAAACTTTATAACATTAACATGCTCTTACTGATCAAGAAACTTCTTTTGGTACACATATTTATCATACTTTTTATTAATTTGTGCTAACTCTATGTTTATGTTAATAGTTGTTTTTTCAGCCTTATGCGTTTTTGACACATTTTCAATATAATCAAGGCAAAACTGTTCAAGAAATAATTCTTTATAGTTAACACAATCCAATCGCTGACTGTCAAGTCTTTGAGCCAGTTTTTCTTAAATAAGACTGAGCGGATCCGTAATCGGTAGGTATTCTATCGGCTCCCCAAATACTGTTATTATATAAGTAATACACATAATTACATTCTCTTTGCCTCAGTGTTTGTTAATGTGAAATAGTGCCCGAGCGTTTTGTCATAAATATCATTTATCCTTTTAACAAAGATGCTTCTTTTATTATTTTTAAATTCAATGCCTTTTTTCATCATGTAGTTTTTTATGCCCAACTTTATTATAAATACAACTAAATACAACCTATCATATATCAAAACACATCAGTTCATACTTTTCCAACAAAGCTTTTATTTTAAAATCCTTCTGCTTAAAGTATAAAACGCTACAGTCGTATTGCAATAATAGACAGCAACGACTTTCGTAGTTAATTTTAAAATTTGACATGAAGTGGTGACAGTGAAAAATTTAATAAAGTTCTACTGAGCTCTGCTTTTCACAATAAACTGACATTCTATTCATGTAAATCATTTAGTAGATTTAATAGTAGAAATCCTATAATTAAAATACTTATTTTTATAAAACCTTGATTATAGATGCTGACCTTTTAAAAATTTTATAAACACCTTATAATATTTATAATATTACGATATATATATTACGATATATAATAGAAACATTGGACAAATGAAATTTTTTAACTGTAAAACTGTAGATACGTCACAATACAA
Organism: Endomicrobium sp.; assembly: GCA_031264325.1. Lineage (GTDB taxonomy): Bacteria > Elusimicrobiota > Endomicrobiia > Endomicrobiales > Endomicrobiaceae > Endomicrobiellum. The sequence continues at coordinate 1,961 of JAISEE010000028.1, forward strand.
TTTTACAACAAATAGTATAAACACACAAAGCGAACCTGCTTCGCTAGCAAAAAATCCACAAAGCTTTAACTATGGAAGTAACAAAAAGAGAGTGAAGAAGTGAGCAAATTTATATCAGTCTTATCGATCCGGCATTTATCTGGTGGAAAAAAAACAAATTTGACTCTTACAAAAATTACATTACACACTGCACAACAGTTTCATACCACGCGGAGGCGCTTGCAATCAGATATTCATTTTTTAATTATGAAATTTTCAATCTTATTACTGTATTTTCTGGAAAAAGAGAAAAATCGTCCTTAATATGAATTCTAACAGACTGGCCTGTTTTACCTGGAGCAATTTCATCAACAAGTCTATTATTGTCTTTATTGTAAATTTCACTTAATATAACTTTAACAGGTTCAAATTTAAACGGAGAAAGAATTTCTATTTCGTTACCTTTTTTTAGTTTATGCTTCAGTTCTATTGTCAAAAATTCATTGTTACTATCTTTAACAACACCGGCATTTCGATAACTGCTTTTGCTTAACGTATCCTCATACCTCTGAGCTTGCTGTTTGGGAATGCCGTCAAAAAAACCTAACGTATAACCACGATTTTGCAAAATAATTAATTCTTTCATATATTTGTCTGAGTCCCAACATTCAGAATTATCAAAGTAATCATCAATAGCCTTCCGATAAACCCTTGCAGTTTGAGCTACATAGTACTCACTCTTGTTTCTTCCTTCAATTTTAAACGAATCTATTCCAACGCTTATAATTTTATTCAGCTTAGGCATAAGACACAAATCTTTGGAATTTAAAATATATGTTCCTTTGTCATCTTCTTCCATTTCAAAATATTCTCCAGGTCTCAGTTCTTCTTCAAGAAAAAATTTGCTTTTATACTTCCATCTACAAGAGTACGCACATGCCCCTTGATTGGCACTTCGCGACGCCATAAATGCTGATATTAAACATCTCCCAGAGTAGCTTATACACATTGCCCCATGTATAAACATTTCAAGCTTTATATCTTTGCATTTTTCTCTTATTTCTTTAACTTCATAAAAATTCACCTCTCTACCAAGTACGCACAAAAAAGCTCCCATATTTTTCCAAAAATCAACAGTAAGCCAAGAGCAAATATTTGCCTGCGTTGAAATGTGCAGATGAACGCTTGGAATCTCTTTTTTTATATACTGAAATATTCCGGGATCAGAAATAATTATTCCATCAGGGTTTAAAATTTTTATAATTTTTACAAAATACTCAAGTTTTAAAATATCTTTGTTATGTGAAAATAAATTAAGAGCAAGATAAACTTTTTTTCCAAGATTATGAGCAAAAGAAATTCCTGCACTCATCTCATCCAAAGAAAATTTTGATTTTGCTCTTAACGACATCTCTGGGATACCTACATACACGGCATCTGCTCCATAAAGAAAAGCGATCTTCAACTTTGTAAACGATCCGGCGGGCAATAACAGCTCAGGTTTTTTTACGATATTTTGTGGCATAAAAATTAATCTCTAACTTATGTTCTCTTCTTATGCTCTTAAAATTAATTAAGTATTTATTAAATTTAAATATTTAATATACTTTATATACTTTGAACAAGCACAATTTTTCTATTTTTCAACTCTGATAATTTGCATCAATCATTTTTTTAATTAACAATATACCTAAATATCTAAATTTAGTTATAAATTATAGCTGTAAAATCTATTTTTTTATAAAATCAATATATTATACATATTTTGTGTCAAATGGTGTCAAATATATTATCAACTTAAATTACAACCTACTTACAGATTACAATTTGCACAAAATTTAATAATATTATAGAATTTTATTGTGTTATTTAAAATGTAATCATAATCTTAAACATGTTTTAGTTTACTGATCTTAAATCCAACAAGCAGTAAATCACTAAAATTTAAAATAAAAACGATTTTACATAATTAAAAGGCTTATAAATTTTTCATATTTATCTATAATTTATAATTAAAGATACATGGGAGAGGTGACCGAGTGGTTTAAGGTGCAGTCCTGGAAAGACTGTTTATCCGAAAGGGTAACTAGGGTTCGAATCCCTACTTCTCCGTTGTTCAAAATTTTTTAAAACTTTTCATATTCTCAAGATAATAAATTTGTGAAAAATATTAATTTTATGTAAGATTATTAAAGATAAAAACAGCTCTGTATAGACTGGAAAGTGGAAAAAATTATAAAAAACAATACAGCGTGTTAATTTACATTTTTTTATTTTCATTAATCAAATATCTTAAAACTTTAGTATTATAGAGCACATACAGATAATTAAAAGCTTGTTTTTTTAATCTTGTTTACGTGTTTATATATTTAAATTAAATTTAAATTAAATAATTATTAAATATAACGCGACAGTTATAAGGCAATAGCAAATATCTCATAATAATAACAAAATCTAACACATAATTGGAGAGGACTGAAATGAGTACTAAAGATTCTTTTTCGCCCAAATGGGGTTTAGTTTTTGCTGCTGCTAGTACTGCAGTTGGCTTAGGTAATATGTGGCTTTTCCCATATCGTGTTGGAGAGAGAGGCGGGGCAGCATTTGTAATTCCTTACATTATATGCGCAGTTACTTTAGGACTTATTGCTTTAATCGGCGAGGTATCCATGGGAAGGCTTACCAGTGGCGGGCCTGCCACAGCTTTTCAAAAAATTTTGCAATTACGTAATAATAAAAACACAGTGCCCGGCAAAACTTTTGGCTGGATATGTGTTTTTGTTGCCCTTATACAAGCTACAAGTTATACATTAATACTTTCTTGGGTTATACGCTTTACTTTAGGCTCTTTAACAGGTTCGGCTTTCAACGCAGTTAACAGTAGTCAATATTATGCTGCTATATCAAGCAGTGAACATGTTCTATTTTGGATGGTTGTAACTTTAATTACAGCTATAATAGCTTTGGTAGGTGGTATTAGAAATGGTATAGAAAAATGTTGCACTATAATGCTTCCTGCAGTTTTTATTCTTATCATAATATTAGCAATAAGAGTAGCTTTTTTGCCGAATGTATACGTAGGGTATAAATATTTGTTTACACCAGATTGGAATTATCTTTTTGATGCGAGAACTTGGATGGTAGCCTTGGGACAAGTCTTCTATTCTTTATCTTTAAGAGGTTCCACAATGGTTACATATGGCTCTTATACACAAAAGACCAGTGATTTAATTTCTTCTGCAAAGTATATTGTTTTTGCAGATATATTCGTTTCTATATTAGCTACATTTATGATTATACCATCAGTATTTGCTTTTGGAAAAAATCTAAACAGCGGACCTGCGCTTTTGTTTACAACCTTACCTGAAGTATTTAAATCTATCCCTTTTGGCCAGTCTTTCATGTTTTCATTCTTTTTGGCAATACTCTTTGCAGCATTAATGTCTTTTATAGGCCAACTTGAAGTAGTTGTTCAGGCCTTACATGATAAATTTAAGTTTCCACGTCTTTTAGCTATATTTCTTGTATCTACGGCTACAGTCTTGCTGTGTAAAATATTTGTTGTGGGTAATATAAAAAAGGTTATTAATTTATTATCCTTACATTTGATTCCTTTATGTGCTTTGGGAAGCGCTATTTTTTTCTTCTGGATTACCCCAAAACATCTTGCTTTGCAAGAAATTCAAAGCGGGCATTTAAAGCCTATTGGAAAATGGATTGTTCCAATAGGGCGCTATGCTTTGTGTGGAATAATTTTATTTATTTATATATTAAATATATTAGCAACTCTTAAAAATTAGTATTAAATAAATACTTTTAACAGTATGCCAAAAATTTTGGCATACTGTTTTTACCCCCCCTGTTTTAAAATTTTCAAAAAACCCTATAAGCAAAATAATTTTTAGTGTACAGTTGTCTTTTCAAAATAAACAAAGACTACTTAAATGGAAATAGAGTTCCTCACATAACACTACATCATAGAATAAAATTTGAGTTTAAAATTTATATTTTCCATCAAAAACCCTGCTGAAACGAAAATAGTATTAAACTTACAGCTACATATGAATAAATTTTAATGAAATTTGTAAAAATTGAACAAAAAAAAGATAATTTAGTCTTCACTACTAATAAAGTCATGCTTTATATCTATTTCAACAGTCAAGTATCATAGAATTAGTCTGTTTAGCACCCCCCCCACATAATGCAAGAAAAAAAACACTTACTGAATTACCACCAAACATCCAACATTGATTTTCAATCTCCTTAAAATAAAAAAGATATATTTTACAAACTGTCGAAAAAACCAATCTTTAAAACATTGCTTTTGTCATCATCGTCTATCAGTAATTTTTCACTTTAAAGAGGAACTTTGTCTAAATTTATATCACCACTTAAAAGCTTAAACCCATCTCACGTAATTTGCAAAGCATAACAACCTTATTAAAAACCACTTTTAAATTATTTCTCAAAAAAAAGGGGGGATATCCAATCAACTCTAATTTACATTTTAAGCCTCAAAAAGAATTATTACTGAAAACATCAGATTGTTAAAGCTGTATAAATAATTTAAAACAAATAAAAAAATAAAAATGATCATCTCCATTTTTATTTTTTTATAAAATGATTAGTTGCTTTATATTTTTTGATAAAAACATGTAAAATTAAAATAAAAAATCTATATATTCCCTTAAAATCTCTATCGGATAGAATAAAAATGAATAATTTTTATGAATAAAACTGAGACTGTTAGACGCATAAAAAGATGGTTTTAAGGAAAGACTAAAGCAGTAAAATAAATTTTTTGTGTTGTGTTAAGATTAAATTAAGATGGTCATTTTTTTTGCTTGCTTAACAATTTGTACTCAATTGAGTCTGAAAGAGCCTGCCAAGAAGCATCTATAATATTTTCATTTACACCCACGGTTCCCCAGCTTTTTGAAGAATCTGACGACTCTATCAATACTCTTACTTTTGCTGCTGTATTTGCATTGCTGTTTATGACTCTCACTTTAAAGTCTATTAAAACTACACCCTCTATCTCCGGATAATATTTTATTAACGCTTTCCTTAAACAGTGGTCTAAAGCATTTACAGGCCCATCTCCCTCTGCAACAGTATGTTCTTCTTTCCCTCTTACATCAAGCTTAACTGTCGCTTCCGAAATTATTTCTCCTGTCAGACGTTTCTCAACAACAACCCTATATCCCTTTAAAGTAAAAAAAGGTTTAAAAGATTCTAAAACTCTTTTTGTCATTAAAAAAAATGATGCCTCAGCATCTTCATATTGAAACCCTTCACTTTCTTTTACTTTTACTGTTTCTACAATTTTTTTAACTTTTTCAGGAGCATTTTCTATACCCAAATCCATTTCAGCAGCCTTAAACACAACGTTGCTTTTGCCAGCCAAATCGCTTACTAAAATTCTCCTGCTATTTCCAACAAGAGAAGGATCTATATGCTCATAAGTCTCCGAAGATCTTTTAATAGCCGAAACATGAATCCCGGCTTTATGGGCAAACGCATTTTTACCTACATAAGGCTCAGAATCATTTGGTATAAGATTTGAAATTTCGTTAACATACCTAGAAACTTCAGAAAGTTTTTTTAAATTTTTACTTGAAATACATTCATAACCTTTTTTGATTTGAAAAGCAGAAACAATAGAGCACAAGTTAGCATTCCCACACCTTTCTCCAATCCCGTTTATAGTGCCTTGAACAAGCAAACACCCCTCTTCAGCTGCAACAATAGAGTTTGCAACGGCACAATCAGAATCATTATGAACGTGTATTCCAAACTTTACCTTCGGAAATGCCGTAATAGTTCTTTTTACTATAACTCTTATATCAGATGGAAGCATTCCTCCATTAGTTTCGCACAAACATATTACATCAGCACCTGCAGAAATCGCCGCACTCACTACTTCAAACGTATATATTTTATTACTTTTATATCCGTCAAAATAATGCTCTGCATCAAAAATTACCTCTATTTTTTTTGATTTAAGAAAAGATATGCTTTCATAAATCATTTTAAGATTTTCTTCATTTGTAGTTTTAAGCGCTTGCTTTACATGTAAATCCCAAGACTTTCCAAATATACAAGCTACCTTAACATCAGATTTTAATATAGCTTTTAAGACGTCGTCTTTTTCAGCCATTATCCCTTTGCGACGTGTTGAGCCAAAAGCTGTAAGTTTTGCATTTTTAAGCTCAACTTTTTTCATCTGTTCAAAAAACAAATCATCTTTTGGATTTGCTCCAGGATAACCACCTTCAATATAGGAAACGCCAAAAGAATCTAAAACTTTTACTATTTTTATTTTATCTTCAATAGTAAAAGATATTCCTGCTCCTTGAGAGCCATCTCTTAAAGTTGTGTCGTATATAAACACTCGCTTCATTTTAACTCTATTTTTCATTTACTACACCCACAGCAGCACTTAATATACCCTTTTCTTTTAACCCTGAACAATCTTTCAATGTTCCTTTTAAAGACATTTCTCGAGATTGGATATCTTCATAAGAGTCGACTTTTAACGTTTCATTTTTAGTTACCCGGCTTTTATAAATAGAAACCGCCACTAAGCTCAGAGTTCCTATCATAACCAAAACTATTATAAACTCCACAAGCGTAAAACCTGCAGACTGTTTCATACGCCCCCCCCTCTATTTCTTTTTGGAAAGACCAAATTCTTTATGCAACTCCTCAACAGCTTTAACCATGTCCATTTCATCTACAATGCATGAAATTTTTATCTCACTGGTTGAAATCATTTTAATATTGATTTCTTTTTTATGGAAAATTTCAAACATTTTCCCAGCTACACCGACGTTGCTTTTCACCCCTATTCCTACTACAGAAATTTTAGCCACATGCTCATCACAAGCAACTTGAGAATCCTTAAATTCTGAAACTATCTTATCAAGCTCTATTTGCGTCTTTTTTGTTTCCTCTCTGCTTACAGTAAAAGATATATTGCTTTTCTTGTTTACTGCTGCTGATTGAATAATCATATCTACATTAATGGCGACTTTGGCAAGACTACTAAAAATTTTTGCAGCAATACCTGGGGTATCAGGCAAATCTATTATTGTAAATTTTGCCTGATTCTTATCAAAAGTTATGCCAGAAACAAGTAGCTCCTCCATTTTTTTCCTCCTAATTCTTTCTTCACTTGTTATTATTGTCCCACAATTCTTGCTAAAAGTGCTTCTTGTATGTATTTCTAAACCGAACTTTTTTGCCACCTCAACACTTCTTGACTGCAAAACCTGCGCTCCCGAACCTGCCATTTCAAGCATTTCATCATAGGATATGTATTCAAGCTTTTTTGCGTCTTTTATTAATCTTGGATCTGTAGTATATACACCATCAACATCTGAATATATTTCACACGAGCCAGCTTTAAGTCCAACCGCTAAAACAACTGCAGTTAAATCAGAACCTCCTCTACCTAAAGTGGTTATATCGCATTTAGAATTTAAAGCCTGAAACCCTGCAACTATTACAATATTATTTTCTGATAAAAACGAATTTATTTTATTAGGATTAACTTTTTTAACCCTAGCCTTTGTATAATTTATATCAGCTAAAATTCCAGCCTGATATCCGCTAAGAGAAACAACTTTTTCACCCATAGCGTCAATTGCCATAGCTAGAAGTGAAATAGAAATCATCTCTCCTGTCGCAAGAAGGACATCCATTTCTCTTGCAAGCGGACTAAGAGTAATTTTATCCGCCATTTCAAGCAACTTGTCAGTCATATCGCCAGGGGCTGAAACTACAACCACAACTTTATTGCCAGCATTTTTTTTGGCAATTACTCTACTTGCAACTAACTTCATTTTATCAGCATCAGCAACTGACGAACCACCGAACTTCATTACAACAAGAGCCATCTCAAATTCCTCCAAATTCCAAATATAGTTAAAATTTATATTATCACAGTGCCTTTCGCATCAAAATTTAATACATAGGCATCTGCGTAAATGTTATCTTTTTTCCATCTCTTTATCATGCTTTTTTGCACATTTACAGCATCTTTAGCATTACAAAAAGCAGCTAAGGTTGGCCCTGATCCTGAAAGGCAAGCTCCGTATGCTCCTGCATATAACGCAGCTTCTAAAACTTCGTCCATTGCTGGTATCATCTTACATCTATACGGTTGATGTACTTTATCCTGCGTTCCCATCTTAAGTAATGAAAAATCTGAACAACAAAAAGATGCAGTAAGAAAAGCAACTCTTGACATATTAAATATAAGATTTTGAAAATCCACGCATTTAGGCAAAATTCGCCTTGACTGCTTAGTTCTAAGTTCAAAAGCAGGCACACATAAAACAATCTTTAACTTTGGAACCGGAAGTTGAACTACAGTTCCACTATTGCCATCTTTACTGTAAATACATATTCCTCCATAAATTGCAGGAATAACATTATCAGGATGACCTTCTATTTTTACAGCCAAGTCCACAACTTGTGTTTTATTAAGCTTATTTCCGCACAGAGCGTTGGCTAAAAAAATGCCTCCAACTATTGCGGAAGCCGAAGACCCTAAGCCTCCACTTAAGGGAATGCCTGCATTAATAATAATATTTAAATTTTTTAAATTGTACTTATCTTCACCTAAAACTTTAAAAATCTTTTGCATTGACTGCCAAAAAAGATTTTTATCACCTTTAGGTAGAGACTTTTTTCCAAAACCATTTAATGTAAAATGTGTTTTTTTTACATCAGGAACATACTCTACTTCAAATTCATTATACAAAGATAAGGCTGCCCCAAAAACGTTAAAACCAGGACCTAAATTTGCAGTCGTAGCTGGAACTATTACTTTTATTTTCATTTACATCCCTATGTTATATTCTTACAGAAAATTACCTTACGGCAATCTCAAATATAACTTTAACCTCCTAGCAACACATATGTTTCCATTTGTATAACTAATTTCCAATAATATAATACAAGAAACTTTTGTCTGCACATAAAGTAACATTTATATCGCTTGGGCTTATTTTATCTCACTAGCGTCATAATACAAAAATATGGAAGATATTTTGACAACTTCCGCATACTCCCGTAAATTTTACTTCACAATATCGTATTCACTAACATCTATCAATTCAGCGCTCCCTTATGTACATACTTTGCTCCATACTTTTTATAAGTTCAAACTAACTTTTGCTTTAAATCAAAGTGTTCAATAATTCAACACTTTGATACGAGCCGATACAAACTTAGACAAATTATTATAACACAATAAAAATCTTATATCTATATACAGTCTATATAATTAGTGCACACTTTCAATTCTTTCTATACTTCTTTTGGTGTATTTTTTTCACATATACAACTATTCTATTATAGATACAGAATTGTGGCTATTGATAGACCATAGTTTGCCTAACTTGCTAGCACTGCATTATGCTCTTGAGCAATATTTCAAACATGTACTTTAACTATAATTTACGCTCTATAATCCCATATTTTTCAAGTTTTAGCTAAAATTCTAAACCAAAACTTTTTAACTTACTCCACAAGATCCATCCTTAACTCTCAAAATCGATTTGTTCTGTTAAATAAACACGAAGAATAAACAGTTTCCACATGTTGTTTATTTAGATTAATTGTAGTCAGCGTCTCGGACAACTTAATACTTACATAATTATTAAAAAATTGCCATTATGTAGTAAAATATGCCTACTTTGTAAAATACACTTATGATCCTATTACTATAACATTAAATAAAATTTTATAAGTACAATGAAATTAAAAAAAATAAAAAATTCAGACATATTGACTTTTACAAAACAAAAAACATACACGCTCCACCCAAACAGAGTGAATCTTTCAATAATACAGTTTTTATTTTAGATAAAATTAAAAGAGGAATAGCAATAAAACTCCTTGGTTTTTAAAAACATTAAAAAGTTAGAAAAATACATAAATTTTCCAAAAATTAACAGAAATATGCATAACTCAAGTATTCATGATAGGGACAAATTTTACCAAGCGCTAAAAAAATATTCAATAAAAAAACAAAAAAATATAAAATACTTTAGATAAAAGAAAACATATTGATAATTTTTAAAAAATATTCATAGAAACATTACTTTGATAATAAGCTATATCAAAAATAGTAAGATAAAAATCGCAGATATTTAGGGGTATTATGATGAGAAAAATAACGGTTGATAATAGAGAAATCCCAAATTAACGCACTATGGTTTTAGTTGACTAACTAATTAATTAGTTAAGACATATGGTTTGCATTCAATTGTTACTGATTAAAATATCACTGCATTTTTTTATCAAACAACTAAAAGCTATGTGAAAATATAAATAAATTTTAATAACGGAGAGAGAGGGATTCGAACCCTCGGTGGAATTTATCCCACAATAGTTTTCAAGACTATCACCTTAAACCGCTCGGCCATCTCTCCTAAAACTTCTTTATCTTACAAAAACTTTAATTTCTAAATACTTTTATATTACCAAATTTAACTCTTTTTACACAAACTTCTATGATGCAGGTATGTATATATAGTTTTGTTTCACTGAAAAAATTTTATGAATAAATTTTACTTACTTTATAACTTTGCTTTATTGTACAACTACTATCCTACTACTGAAAACTATATTTTTCCAACAAAAAAACAGCTGACATGAAAATAAATTCAAACATCTACGAAAGTGACAATTAACGACTTGCCAAAATTTTTAAACATTGTCGTCACCGGAGAACAGTATCAGTTATGAGTAAACAATTTAATTTAACGAAAAAATACAACTGATGTCACAAAGTAGATATGGCTATTGTGTTTTCAAAGCGCTTGATAGCGCTTAATATTGAGAAATCAAATCCTAACAATATGTAAAATTTAAATAAAGTCACACTCGCTTTATACTTATTATACTTATGTATTATGCGTATACAATACACGGCACTTGTGGAATGTGACATTTATTTAGATAAAAGTGTTTATAATTTTTATATTAAAGGCATGTTGAAAATAAAATAATATTGGATATGAGTGTAATATTTTGATTTTTAAAAAAACTTGACAAAAAGCCTAGCATTTGTTGTGTTTATAGTGTTTTTTTATTTTTATTGTGCTCATACTGAAGCGTCCTTGTTGTTATTCCAGAAATATTTGCAGGCCCAAAATACTGGATAGGCCCTGGAAATACATAGCTCTCAGACACTGCCCATTTATCTCTCATCTTTGCAAACTCTTTAAACGGTTTGCCATTCAAATCAACCAATGTCTTTTGGATAACAGGCTTGTTTTTACCGTTTCTTCTTTCAATATTCATCATCATAGTTATAGGAATACCGCCACACTCCCATTGCTTAGGAGCTTTTATAAGATTCCCCACAAAAGACATATACCCTGTAAAACCATTAAGAATAAGAGCCGCTGCATTATAACCCAAAACATACGTATAGTTTGCATCAAAGTTTGAAGGAAATCCACAACGTCCTTCATATCCAAAAAAATGTGTTACGCTTGAAAATTTACCTTTATATTTATCTTTTTTTTTAAAATCTGCAAGTCTTTTTTGAATCATTTCAACCAAAAATTTTTCTGTCTCAATCATAGATACAGCAATATTTCCGTGTGGATCTCTATCTGATATAAGCCGAGAAACTATATCTGTCGGTAAAGAACATATTAGTTCTGAAAGCTTGCTTGATAGTTTGTCGAATACAAAGCTCTTCTTTTCTTCCATACTTAAAAACTGCTCTGTAAATTTATCAGAATTATCTGTCAAAATATCATTTAACGCAACAATTAACTCTTTCATCTCAGGTATAAACTCTATAAGCCCTTCCGGTACCAAACATATTCCAAAATCCTTACCATCTTGTGAACGTTTAACTATAACCTCAACAATACTATCAACAACTTTTGAAAGTGTCATTTTTTTGGTTAAAATTTCTTCTCCGATTAAAACAATGTTAGGCTGCACCTTAAAACCTACTTCCAAAGTTATATGAGAAGCGCTTCTGCCCATTAAGCGGATAAAGTGCCAATATTTTTGAGCTGAAATTGCGTCTCTACATATGTTTCCTACAAGCTCAGCATAAGTTTTTGTCGCGGTGTCAAAACCAAACGATGTTTCTATATACTTATTTTTCAAATCACCATCAATTGTTTTAGGCACTCCTACTACGCATTTGTCCATATTTTTCTGTTTCAAATACTCAGCAATCATGACAGCATTTGTATTAGAATCATCACCTCCAACAATTACCAAAGCATCTACATTGCATACACTTAAGTTGTCTTTTATTGAACAAAACTGTTCAATGGATTCAATTTTTGTTCTCCCGGACCGTATATAATCAAAACCGCCAGTATTTCTATACTGAGCAAGAACTTTTTCATCAATTTTTTTAAAACTTTTTTTTAAAATTCCTGAGGGTCCACCAATGTACCCTATTAACCCATTCTTTTTATTTACCTGCTTGAGTCCATCAAAAAGACCTGCTATAACATTATGCCCTCCGGGGGCTTGTCCACCTGAAAGAACAACTGCGACATTTATTATTTTCTTTTTAACAACAGGATTTGTACCTTTTTTAAACTTTACTATCGGCAAACCATAAGTATTTTTGAAAAGATCTCTTATTTTGGCTTGATCAGCAACCGATTGCGTCGGTTTTCCATTTACAGCTTTTATGAAAGCCACGCCCTTTTTAAACACTTCTGGAAGCTCAGGCTTAAATCTTGTTACTCTCTCGCATTGAAGTTCTGAAATATATGATGTTTTCTGTGTCATATTTATTTTATTCCTCTTTAGTCTTTAATTATTTTTACAACTGTAAAACTTTTGAGATTATATCTTCAGAAGTAATATCTGAAATTTTTCTTCTTTTTATCACTATGTGATTTTTTAAAGGCATAGGACCTACCTGATCGGGATCCGTATAACCAAACACTGCTACACACTTTGTTCCGACTGCCGCAGCTAAATGCATAACTCCTGAATCTATTCCTATAAACAACCCACATTTTTTTAAAAAAGCTGCGTTGTCTAAAATACCATTCTCGGCAATAAATACTTTAGGAATTATTTTACATTTTTTAGCTGTATTGTTCAAAATTTCTTTTTCCCATACAGCACCTGAAATGACACAGTTAAAACCTTTTTCCAATAAAGCGTTTATAACTTCAATCCATTTGCACTCTTCTAAACATTTATCTTGTCGTTTTTTGCTTGCACCCATTGAAATCGCAACTGTCTTTGACATGTCAAGGTTATTATTATCATCAAACCATTTTTTTACATTTTCTATATTTTCTTCAGGGATATTTATTATCCTTGCATAATCTTGTTGTATTGATTTAACACCTGCAGCAAAACCCAACTTTCTATTGTTGAACAAAGATGGAACGCCATCTCTTTTGATTTTCTTTGTAAGCAAAAAGTTTAAATATGTTGTATTAAAACCAATCCTACTCTTTATTCCAGACAAATATGCATAAAGCAAAGAACTCGGAGATTCAGAAAAAAGTATTGCTTCCCTAATTTTTTCTTTTTTTAAAATTTTTATGATATTTCTATACTTTGGTATTGTCTCATCTACAAGATTAGATGCCATAAGAAGAGGTGCCAGCGATGTCTTAACCACAGAGAATACTTTGACATTAAGTTCTTGCTTGACAGCCTTAAGAATAGGAAGAGAAAATAAAAGGTCTCCTAGCTGATTCATATGAAAAAAAACTATTTTATCCACTTTTCTATTTCCAAGAAGACAGTTTCAGGCTTTACGGCATTTATATTATCTTTATCTTCTTTATTTATAAGTAAAGAAAACTTACCTAAATAAGGAGCGGTTTCATTTATGTCAGAATGCCCAAATATAAATATAGATGGAACATTTAATATAGCTGATAAATGCATAGGGCCAGTGTCGGCCCCTACAACCACTTTGCTTTTTAATAATATACCTGAAAGTTCTTCTATTGAAGTTTTGCCACACAAATCTATGACTTCACTTGACTGTATTTCACCAAAATCAAACTTTGCCCCCAATACAACTATTTGCATATCAATAAATTTTTTTTTAATTAATCCTATTAGCTTATGATAGTTATCAATACTCCAATTTTTTCCCCTTCCTCTTGCAAATGGAACGAATGCAATAAAATTTTTTGAGACTCCATTGTTGCTTAAAATGCTGTCAACATTTATACTTATATTTATATTTACTTTAGGCTGAAAAAATTTCCCTGTTAGAAAACGAATAGTCTCAAGATTTCTTAATGTGGCGTTTATGTTAACTTTTTCTGGATAAACTTCCTTGATTAAAATGTTACTGCAGTCCTTCATTCCAGAAACTCCAATTTTAATTTTAGCTTTGGCAAATCTTGCAAGAAATGCGCTTCTTAGAAGACCTTGCAAATCTATTACTACATCATACTCCTTATGTCTTATAAATTTTAAAACACTAAAAAAACCTATAATACCTCTGTGCCTATCCCAAGTTATAATTTCATCAATATCAGAACATAATTTAAGCATAGGTTCCCAATTTTTAAAAACAACCCAGCTTATATCACAAATATGGTATGCCTGTTTTAAAGCGTTTACACATGGCAAAGCCTGAATAATATCCCCGAAAGAACTTGGTTTGATTATTAAAATTTTCATTTAAATAAAAACTTCTTTTTTACTTCTTCAAAAACATCATCAATGGTTATAGCTTGCATACATTTAGAATTTATACAATTTCTGTTCCTGCAAGGCTGACATTCCATTTTTTGCTGTATAATTTTTGTATTTCCATTATACGGCCCTGTACGTTTTGCGTCAGTAGGTCCGAGTATAGCCACAGATTGAACATTTAATGCCGTAGCTATGTGCATAGGTCCCGCTTCATTTCCAACAAAAGTTTTACATATTTGCAAAAAAGCACATAATTCTTTTAAAGTAAACTTTCCAATCATATCTGTTATATAAACTCCAGACTCAGAAATTATTTCCTTATTAATACCATTTTCGCTACTTCCACCCTCTTTGCCACCGATAAGAATAATATCTGCCCCCAGTTCAGCCTTTAATCTTTTAGCCAAAGCTGCATACTTAGAAGTTCCCCATCTTCTTGAAAGCCAACCCCCACCAGCATACATACCTACTATTTTTTCTAAATTTACATTTTCTTTCAGTAACTTATCTCTTACGCTTCTAAAATTTTTTCCATGTATATGTATAGGGTAATTGATTTCATCTGAACAGCCTAAATACTTCGCAACTTTAAAATGACGTTCCACACAATGATGATTATCGCTAGATTTAATTTCTTTTGAAAACAACCAAGAAAATTCCCTCATACCATTAGTGGAAGATGAGGCTATTTTAAACTTTGCTTTTGCAATTTTCACAAACATTGCAGATTTTGCAAGTCCATGCAAATCTATACTTAAATCAAACTTTTGCTTTCTTAAACTCTTCATTAAATCTATATAATATTTAATAGATTTTTGTTTCCTGTTCCAAATAAAAATATTTTCAATGAGGGGGTTTCCTTCTAAAATTTCATAACATCTTTCATCAATTATCCAACTGATCCTTGCGTGCGGATATTTTTTCTTAATAGCTGCAAGTGTTGGAAGCGAAAAAATAATATCTCCTATCCTGCTTGGTTGAACTATCAAAATCTTTGGAGCAGGATGGTATTCTAGATATTTTGACATATCTTTACCCCAGTAATATTTGTCTGTAAATTCGCTTAATTTATTCAGTTTTTGTTCAACTAAAACTTTTTTTTTTCAATATCATCTTCCTTATTTATATAAATTGGCTCTCCATAAATTTGAATAGTTTTTGAAAAGGGAAGAGGAATTATAGTCTTATCCCAAGTATTTTTTAAAATAATTTTATTCTTTGGAGAACAATTTATTGGAACTATGGGAATACCTGTTTTTCGAGCTACATATATAATGCCAAGTTTTAACTGTCTACGAGGGCCTTTTGGACCATCAGCGGCAAAAGCCGAAGAGTATCCTTTGCAAGCATATCTTATAATTTCAATCAATGCTCTTTCCCCACCTCTTGTAGAAGAACCTCTGACAGTTAAATACCCAAAACTTTGTAAAACACGCGATAAAAGCTCTCCATCTTTTGACAAACTTACCATAATAACTATATTTCTTTTTTGATTTGACATCAAAATTGGAAATTCACTTCCGTGCCAGAAGGGATATATTGACGGTTTAGAATAGTGAAAAGTATCATTTAACGATTTTTTTCTTAAAGTTTTGTCTATCATACGACACATAAGCACTACTACCATCTTAAGTAGAACTTTATTTTGCATCTAAAATCTCTTTTATTTTTGTTAATGTAAAAGACACAGCACCTTTTTGGTCGTATACAGTTTTAAGAGCATTCTCTCCTATCCGTTTGAGTAAAAAACTGTTCGCCATAAAACCTTTTATCTTATTTGCCAAATCATCTGAATCTTTAACAATAAAAGCTCCATTATTTTTCACAAAATTTTCTGCTTCAGATTTAAAATTATTCATATATTTACCAAACAGTACAGGTTTGCCATATGCCGCAGGCTCTATAGGATTTTGCCCACCTTTGTCAACTAGAGATCCGCCGACATAACACACATCAGAAACTGAATATATATTTTGAAGTTTGCCAAAAACATCAACCAAAATAAAGTCCCCAGTAAAATCATTTTCAGAAAATAAAGAATATTTTAAACTTTTATCTCCAACGAGCTTTGCAATTTCATAAATTCTAACAAGGTGTCTTGGCGCTAGGAATATTTTAAAATTTCTGCCGACTTTTATATATGCATCGACAATAACAGCCTCTTCACTTCCTCTTGTGCTGCCTGCAGTAAAAACAAAGTCTGTTTCTTTAAGAAAAAAATTTTTTCTTCTAACATCTGATGTAAAATTTCTATCATATTTTATGTTACCTGAAACAAAAATAGCAGTTTTTTCTTCCGTCAAATATTTAAATCTATCTGAATCTTCCTCACTTCTTGCGATAATAACATTGATAAGACCTATAAATTTTTTCCAAAAAAATCTTAAACATTTATATCTATCAAATGATTTTTTTGATATTCTGCTGTTAATAACCATGATTGCCACATTGCGTTTTGCTGCTGTATAAAGCATAGATGCCCAAAGTTCAGTTTCAACAAGAATGAACAAATCAGGCTCAATAATGTCAAACGCTCTCTTTGTTATCAGATAAATATCTAAGGGAAGCAAGGCTAAAAAGTCAGCTTTTTTTAATTTTGCAGCATATTCTCTCCCGCTTTTTGTAAGAGTTGTTAAAACTATAAAATAATCATTTCTTAAACTGTCCAAAATAGACTCTACAGCACAAACTTCTCCGAGAGAAGCACAGTGTATCCAAACAGTTTTCTTTTTTGAATCCAAGCGTGAAGGGTCATAGCAAGCAAACCGTTCAGATATTTTATAAAACAATTCTTTTCTATATTTTTTACTAAACAAAAACAGAATTGCAATTAAAGGTAAAGCAAAAATAATAAGAACGTTATATAAAACTAAATAAATTTTTGACATGAAATATTTACTTACAAAGTATTACTAAGTGGTGTTAAATTGATAGTAATGACAACAGTCGCAAACAACAATACACAGTTCTACTTCTTGATCTTTTTCTTTGACGGGCACCAATAAAACAAGCCTGCAGGTGAATATTTTGGATAAATAATGCCTTACTGCATTTACTCCTTATTTTATATCAGCTGGAATAACATTGTATATCTCTTCATAGTATTCGCACTTACAGTATCAACAACTCTTGTTATTTCGCAATTTTCGTCTTGAACTTCATTAGAAATAGCTCTTTGCACAAAATTTTTTGATTTCTCTAAAGCGTCAATGGCTATAGCAGACACAGTTTTATTTGTATATTTTCAAAACACATTTTCATCTTTTTTGTATTCTCCATTCAGATCACTGTCTATTGTCACAAAAAAATGCTTTCTGTGGCCATTTTTGAGGAATGTTCTTTTTATAAACAAAATTAAAAAAATTTTAAAAATTTTTTTAATTTACGCATTATTTTGAGTTTGCGTATCCCTTCTTTACTGCAACCTTCAGTCTATTCTTTTTTCTTTGCTCCCATTCATACACTATAGGCGTGCAAATGAACAGTGTAGAAAATACTCCAAGAATAGTGCCTATAAGCATTATGTAAGAAAATGTATGTAGTACTTCCCCTCCAAAAAAAAACAACGAAGATGCTACCATAAACACCGTCAAAGAAGTAACTACAGTTCTTGCGAGAACCTCGTTTATACTCGTATTTATAACTTTTCCAAAATCTTCTTTTGTTGAAAATCTTAGATTTTCTTTTATTCTGTCAAATAAAACAATCGTATCATTTATAGAATAACCAGCCACAGTGAGAAGTGCAGCAATAACTGTTATACTAACCTCCTTGTTTGCAAAAATTACAAAACCAAATGAAATAACTACGTCATGAATTATCCCCAAAACAGAAGCCATACCCCATAACCAAGACTTGAATCTAAACGCCACATAAACAATCATTCCAATGAAAGCAAAGAAAAAAGCGTAAAAAGCTTGTTTTGAAAGATATGCTCCCACGCTTGGACCAACATACTCAACTCTATCTATTGTCATTGAATTGTTAGGGAATGCCTCTTGTATAGCCCCTTTTACAGAACTTTCAAATTCTTCTCGCGTTATTAAATCCTTCTTGACACGGATCATTACAGCATTCCCAGAACTTTGAAGCTCAAAAGAATTTATATTGTTCCTCTCTAATGCAAAACGAACATCTTGTAGTTTAACTTCTTGCTGAAAAGATGTCTGCATCAAAACGCCACCTGTAAAATCTATGCCATAGTTAGGGCCACCTCTATAAATAAAAATGAAAACTGTAAGTAAAAGCATCATGGCAGATATAAAAAAAAATTTACGACGATTTTCTATAAAGTCTATATTCGTAGATTTAAATATTTGCACCATGACCTCCCATTTATATTTTTAACTTAAACAATAAATTTTCTTTAAACAAAAAATCATATATAAGTTTTGTTACTGAAATCGCCGTAAACATGCTGACAATAAGACCTATGGAAAGAGTGACTGCAAACCCTTTTATAGACCCTGTTCCGAATTGAAATAAAAAAACTGCAGCAATGAGTGTTGTTATATTTGCGTCAAAAATAGTCCAAAAAACTTTTTGATATCCTATATCAACAGCTGCTCTTGCTGTTTTCCCAGCAACAAGTTCTTCGCGCACTCTTTCAAGTATTAAAACATTTGCATCAACGGCCATTGCAAGGGTCAAAGCTATGCCAGCAACACCTGGAAGCGTAATCGTAAATTGAAAGTACGCCATTACAGCCAAAAGTATTATTAAATTTAAAGCCAAAGCTATGTCGGCAATAAGCCCCGAAGAGCGGTAATAAATTATCATAAAAAGAAAAACTATCACAACACCTATAAAAGCCGATATAAAACCATTTCTTATTGAATCATCTCCAAGAGTAGGCCCTACGGTTCTTTCTTCTATAACTTTAACTGGGACAGGAAGAGCACCGGCTCTAAGCACAGTCGCCAAGAACTTCGCCCCTTCCACACTAAAACTGCCTTGTATGCAGGCTTTTCCTTCAAGTATTTTTTGATTTATAAGAGGAGCGGACTGAACGATCCTGTCAAGAACTATAGCTAAATTCCCATGAATATTTTTTTCAGTAACATCCTTAAATATCTTTGCCCCATCTTTGTTAAACTCTATAGCTATAACAGGCTGACCGGACTGCCCATCAAACTTAACTTTAGCATTTGTAAGCGATGCTCCAGTTAAAACTGTTTTATCCAAAATATAATATCCTGAATCTTCTTTGCCTTCAAAAACCGAAGCATCTTGTGGCATAACAGCCTGTATATCCGGATATGCCGAAGGATTTTCACGATACTGATCAGGAGTAATGCCTTTATCTCTAATTAAATCAAGAACTTTGTTCGCACCCTGGCTATTATTTACTACCCTAAATTCAAGCAAAGCTGTTTTACCTATTAAGTCTTTAGCAGATTGTGAATCTTTAATCCCTGGAAGCTGAATTACTATCCATTTATCACCCTGTCTTGTTATAAGCGGTTCCACAACTCCGAATTGATCTATTCTGTTTCGTATAATTTCAATAGCTCTATCAACAGCATCTTTTACTTTTATATTTACATCTAACTGAGACGAATCTACTTCCAAAAGAAGATGAGTCCCACCCTTTAAGTCCAAACCTAATTTTATAGTTTTACCAGAAATAAAATCTTTTCCTTTTCCAGACTGCACTTTTCTAGACATTAAAAAACAATTTATAGATGGATATAAAGCCCAGGTTGAAAAAACTAACAATGCCACCGTAATCCATAACTTCAAGTTAGTTTTGCTCATCAGAGTAATTTCCTTTCGTTTATTATTAATTCAAATGTACAATTTAAAAAAGTTGCAGCTCTTCTACACACGAGCATTCTAGACATAAAAATCTCAAAATATTCCATGACTTTTGATATTTGAGTATCTATGATAAGCTGAAGCGATATGACTTTCTTTTCTTTGATCACTTTTAAAAAAGACCGTTCTACCGCAAAATTTACTCTATCATGTATATCGTATTTTGATATATTACGATTTCTTACGCGGGTTTTATGTACATCTGACTTGTCTGCAAGAATTAAAGCCGCAGCTATAGGATTTACAGGATCTCCAGATTGTTCGTGATTGCCTATCGCTGAAATTATCAAAGCTATCTCTTCTGGAGTCATTCCTATATCTTTCAACAGTCTCATAGCAAGCAAAGCTGCGGATTGTCCGTGATCTTGTCTGTTTACAACATTACCTATGTCATGAATATATCCAGCTATCCCGGCAAGTTCTTGAATTCTCTTTGGATAATCAAGATATAATAAAACATTTTCAGCTATGGATGCAACTAGCCTGACATGCCTCACGCCATGTTCAGTATACCCGAGACTCCCCAAGTACTCATTAGCAGACTTTACAAAAACATTAACAATAGAATTCTTTTTTACTTCTTCAAGAGTTATGTTTGAATATTTATCTTTTTCATCCATTATTTACCCAATTTTTCTAAATTACACATCACAGCCACTTAAAAATTAAATTATTTTTTTACAGTTGCAAAAACTTTTGCATGTTCTTCAGTCTCTTTTGTTATAACGGTTGCTATTGACTGCTTTGCTACTTGAATATTTACGCCATCTGCAATCTTTATATCAAGAACATTGCCTCTTACAGCATTAACAGTAGCGTATATGCCACCTGAAGTTATAACCTTATCACACTTTTTCAAAGCGTTTAAAGACTTTTGATGCTCTTTGCTTTTCTTCTGTTGAGGCCTTATTAAAAACAAATAAAAAAATACAAAAATAAGTATAAGTGGCAAAAAACTTCTCAAAGCAACCATTCCCCCACCCACTGTTTGAGCGAAAACAATTGAAGGTATAGCCAAAAATACTACTAAAATTACCATTAAGTCAATAGATTTTTTCATTCTATCCTCACTTTTTATTTTTCAAAAAATATATCTCATTTTCCAATAATTTTTTTATTTTTGTCATTTATTTTCTCGTCAAGTAGTCTACCATAAAAGAATGTTTATGTAAAGATAATAATAAATATATATAAGATATAAAACATCTTGTATTCTGGCTAAATGATTATGAAGTGTACTTTTGTATATTCAATGCAATCCGACATTTATTTATACTCAAGATCTAAATGGTTAAAATTTCATCTATACTCTATACTTTAATAATTAATCCTATACATATCTGTGTTTATTTTTTAAAATTTATAAAAATTTATGCTCATTGTGACTGACGACATCAATCCATTGTCAATATAACACAACCAAATATGCCCATACCTTCCCGCGCATAACCTTCAACTCTCTAATATTCATTAAATATGCTTTTTTATTTTCAAGTCAAATAATTTATTTGTATTTTCTAGTACGATATACAAAAATTTTCTATAGCATTCCAATAAAACAATATTCAACATTTCTGCATATTTTTTTTTGTTCTTAATTTATTTTTAAAATTAAATTAGCAAGGTGAACCCTGTAATAAAAATATCACAATGCTTGCATTTTATATAACATTGTCATTATAAATAAATTCAGTCTTGCCATATTTATAGTTCATCTTCATGTTCAACTCTATTGATTTTTTTGTATAAACATTTTTGACCGTGAGCATAAACTTTTCTATATTCCATATTCATTTTTCACCCCATTTTTTCTGAAAATCACAATTACTCTAAAGGAACGGCCTTTACAACTCATCAGATTTCTGCAGATATTATAAAGTACATCAACATACACCCACACGCATTATATTACAAAAATTTATCCTCATTTATATATAATTCTAAATCACAATTTAGAACATTAGCTGCCCTTTTGCAATAGATTGTCCTAGACATAAAAATTTCAAAATAATCCATAACAGAACAAATTGAAGTGTCTATGTCTATTTTAAGCTTTATGATTAATTTTTCTTTACTTACAACAACCTCCGCTTTACGGCAAGCCGCTATTACTAAAGAATGCTTGTCAATCAAAAACATATCTTGAAGCCTTATTCTTTCACGACGGACGTCCGTTTTATCACCAAGAACTAAAGCCGCAGCTATAGAAGAAACCGGGTCCATATTTTTGTCTTCATGTCCGCCTATGGCTGTAGCCACAGCGCAAACTTCATCGCCATACAAAACTTCATCAATAATATTTAAGAATATTATCGCACTGCTCTGGTCGTGAGAATGTATAGATACCATATTACCTATATCATGCATATATGTGGCTATTTTAGCAAGCTCTTGCTCTCTTGCGCTACACCCTAAACCTTTTAAAACACTTTCAGCAGTTGCCGCAGAACGCAATGCATGCCCTTGTCCATGTTCTTTATACCCCATAATAGCAAAAGCTTTATCTGTAAACTCAAGATAAGTCTGTATCTCAGGATTGTTCCTTACTCCCTCAAAAGTCAACATTTTGTTCATATTATAATGTATTATATAAATTAATTAAATTAATTAAAACAGAAACCACATCAACTTGCCTACTTTGCTCGAACCTCTCGAAGCTTTATAAAAATTTAAAGTAAAAAAATATTTTTATTTTATTATATAATTCACTCATGCATACATGCATGAAAAATAAACTTATATCTATTGATTTTCTTAAAACACCCATAGATGATTCAGACACCGTTGAAGGACTTAAGGCTTTCTTTCAAAAAGTTTTACCCCTTATTTCTCATAGAGAACAACATTTTGACAATGTATGGAAAAAAGGAAACGAAGAAGAAATTTTTGCAGAGCTTGTATTTTGTCTTTTTACACCTCAAAGCAAGGCTGTATCGTGCTGGATTGCAGTAAATGCTCTTGCCGACAAAAACATGATACTTAATTCAAACAAAGAGGATATGGCAAAAACGATAAATGGCACACGCTTTAAAAACAATAAAGCAAAATACGTAGTAGAAGCTCGTAACTTTTTTACATTAAACGGAAAGATTAAGATAAAAGAAAAACTTGCTTCATTTAATGATATTTATAAACTTAGAAAATGGCTTACTATAAATGTAAAAGGCATAGCCTATAAAGAAGCTGGGCATTTTTTAAGAAATATAGGCATAGGAAAAAACTTTGCTATATTGGATAGACATATTTTAAGAAATCTTAAAGTTTATGGAGTAATAGAAGAGTTTCCTAAAAATCTTAATGTCAAAACTTATCTCAAAATAGAAAAAAAAATGCAAGACTTTGCTAAAGAAACAGGCATTCCGATGTCTCATTTAGATATGCTGTTCTGGTGTAAAAGTACAGGAAAAATTTTCAAATAATTTTTATAATGTTTCTTATTTAGTACAAACAGTATAGCGCAATACAATAATAATTATTTCTTATTGATAAATAAGCCTTTGTCACTTGTCAATTTTTTTATTTAAATTGTTTCTTAATTCAATTATAATTTATCTATATGCATTTAAATGCATAATATACATGCAGAGGATTTTAAGGGAGAATAGAGAACAGAAAAATGTCATTGCATTGTTATAGTGGTAACAGTTGGCGAGAGCGACAATTAGATCTGAGCACTTTGGAGGAGAATTAAACGCAAGACAATATTAAATTTACGACATTTAAAATAGAAGTGAAAAACGTAGGGATCAAATTTAACAATCCTAAAACCAATGTATTTCATTGGTCAGGAATATTTAACCTCAACTGAACATTCAGTTTCAAGTTTTAATTTTTTAAAATTTAGAATACTTATTAAATATCTTTCATCTATAAAAATTGAAACTATAGATATTTCTACTAATGATAAAACGCGACAGGGCTTTCATGTTTTCAATCTATTTTACACTCCAAATAAATCCTTTTATAAATCCAGATATAAATACTTGAAATAAATATTTATAAGGGAAAGGTATATATGGGTATCATTTATACATATAATAATGTCATTTTTTTATCAAAGTATAAAAAGTATAAATATATTTAAACAAACTCTCTTCCTTATGTTTATGAAACAAAGGATATATGAATTTTCTTTTGGATTGATCTTTAGGTATGAAGACCCTTATGGAAGCATATATAATATAGTCTATTAAAATTTCATTTCTTAAGCTACATAGAAAATGATTTAACTTACAGTTCTATATGAACTTATTAACATTAAATAAAGTTAAAGTCTAATATAAATATAATATCTAAACAATGGTTATGTATATCATAAATCTGTACATCGTTGTTCACTTAGATATATAGCAGTTGATTTAGATGAAGTTGATATACTTTTGTTAAAAAAATCGCAACATTCAGTATAAAAATATGAAAAATTTTCATAAATACATTGAATACATCATTAATAACAGCAAACAAAATCCCTATAGAATACAGAAGAATAATTCAAAATGCAATCAAAAACTTGAAAATTGACGTAAATGTTTGCATATTTACCACTAGAAGCAAAACATATGCCAGAGTTAATACAAACTTTCGTGAGTTTGATAAGTAAGAATAGGGAAAATAGTTATGTCGCATACTATAGTAATATTTTCAACTATTCATTATAAGTTTGTAACTATAAATCCATATTCAATGGAACTTATTTTAAATAAATATGGAGTATGGGGGCCTTGCTTGAAGGATATAATACAGAGCCTAATACCACTCAAAAATCTTCAAGCACGCTCTATGTGTGTATGCTGTTGATAAAAAGACTCTCATAATTTTTATTTTGGAAAAACTATATCCAAAGTTAACTTATTGGATAAAATATTTTTGACGTAGGTGCCGTGAATATTTCAATAAATAAAGAACACTTTACAAAAAAAACCTAAGCTGGCTGAGAAAGAAACATAAAAAGTCACAAAACAAAAAAAATACTGTATTATTTAAATATAATTTTATAACAAGAAAAGACATAAAAAAAGAAAATTCAACAGATGATTAAGGATTTATCCCAGAGTTAGTTTATAAATTAACTTAACCCAGGAAACTTCATTTCGCCCATAATTTTTTTAGATTCTTCAGCCATAATAGCCTGAGCCTTTTCTCTAGCTTCTTCAAAAGCTGCCAGCACATTTTTTTCAATTTTTTCTTTTTTCTCTTTAAGCAAGTCTTCAGGAATATTTAAACCCAAAAACTCACTTTTAGCATTTACTTGTATTTTAATACCTTTATATTCAATATCAATAATATGCACTTTCAATTTTTTATCCACTTCATTAAGCTTGCTTTTCATAAGCATAGCTTCTTTTGCCATCTTAAATAATTCCATCTTAAATCTCCTTTCTATTCTTTGACAGTTTTTTACCCATTATTATTAAAAATCTTACACCAATGCCAAAAAGTACCCAACCGCTTATCAAAAACCAAGCCAAGGCTTTAAACCCCAATCCCTTATAAAGAAAATACACTCCGAGTACGCCACAGAGTGTTGATATCAATAAAATAATTTTATATATGCTAACTTTATTACCCTGTCCCATACTTTTGCCTGCCTTGTCTGCTTTAAGGATTATAGCATAAACGGTTATGTTTAACAAAAGCAAAACTACAGCTGTTATAAATACTCTATACCTGTTAATACATTTGTTAAAACACAACAATACAACTAGCTAAAATATCAAAAAAGCATATAAAAAATTTTATTTTTTCATTTAAAACCTTTACGTAAGTGATTGTTTTAAATTTTATCACTTTCTTCTAAATGTTAATAATCTTTTAATGTCTGTCAAAATTACCCACAATGTCCATTCTTCATGATAAAAGAATTTTAACAAAAGAAATCTGCAGTTAAACTCCTCTTCTCAGTTGAAACATATTTGAATCTATTGGAAGATTCAAATATACCTTTAATATATAAATTTAATGCTGATATCTGCCTGTTAGACAACAAAAAGAGCATGATTTGAAAGATTTAACACCGTATTGTGGCACAAAAATCTCTCTATAGTTAAAATTATGATGAATTATTAACTTCTACAGAAAATCCATCATACCATTTTCCATCTTTAATGAACTCCCATTGTACTTTGAAGTCAAAAATTTTACCTTTAATGTCACTTAAAACACAATCTGTAGCGCCACTAAACAAGTCACACCAACAACCACTTGTCTTTGATATGTGACTTTATTGTCAATTAGTATTTTAACGGTTTATTTTACACTGCCTGGCATATAACTTCTTCCATGCAGAGGCCAGGAAAAAATCTTACAGTGCTTTTTCTAAAGATATGTTGTTCTATAAACAAAAAACATCTTTAAAATTATACTCAAATTAAATCTTATACTTTCTCAATGTTCCTGATATTATTTTTTTAAAGCCAGTTTTAGTGTTAACTATAAGCCTCCCATCTTTATCTACGCCCAAATTTATACCTGACACAATATTATTATAAACATCATCAATAATAACAATTTCATTCTTGTAGGCAATATTCATATTATATTCCTCTACAAACATTTCAAATCCGGTACTACAAAAACTGCTATATATTTCTTCAATTTTAACTAAAAATTCTGTAAAAAATTCAACTCTATCCACTTTTTTTTCTAAAACTTCTTTAAGAGAAATAGAAATATCAGCAAACTTTTTAGATGGCTTATTGTTAATATTTATACCTATACCAGCAACAATCCAGTTTATTCTATCTTGTTCGACAGACGTCTCTACTAATATTCCCGCAATTTTCCTACCGTTTACAAAAATGTCATTAGGCCATTTTATTTCCGAATCAACTTTATACTCCTTAAGACTTCTTTTTAAAGCTATACTTAAAACAAGCGTTAACTTAGATACTTCGTCAGGATGTATTGATGGCTTTAACAATATTGAAAACCAAAGACCTCCTACATTAGAATTCCACGTCCTTTTTATTCTCCCATAACTGCTTGTCTGCTTTTCGGCAACTATAATAAAGCCCTCTTCAAAATTTTTCTCCGCAATTTCTTTTACAGCAGTTTGTGTTGACGGCAACTGCTTATAATATTTTATCATCTTGCAAATTTTAAGAGGCTTTTTCAATTTGCTTACTATTTCACATTCATTGAAAAGATTTTTATCACTGATAAGAATATGCTCTTTGGGTGGTGATTTTATTTTTATATCCTAATTTATTTTAATGTGTTTATTTATATGCTAAGACTTTTGAAATTTCTAAAACTTCCCTCAATGATATTATCTGATCTAATTTCTTTAGATTTAAAATTTTAAAAATATAATATTAATTCATAGCCACTTCTAAACTTACGTCCAAAACAGGAGCAGAGTGAGTAATCATTCCTATAGAAATTCTATCTATATCAAGTTTTACAAATTCTTTTATGGTTTGGAAGTTCACATTTCCTGAAATTTCTATTTCAGGTTTATAATCTTTTGTTGAATTTTTTCTTATAACACCAATTATTTCGCCTGCGGTTTTAGGAGTAGTA
>JAISEE010000020.1 GCA_031264325.1 Endomicrobium sp.
TGTCTAGATTTTTGACATAAAAATTTTTGATTAAACAAACTGTCCTAGACAGTATCCTGCAATTATAATTATACCTATTACAAAAACAAATGCAGCCCATTTTGACTGATACATGCGAAGCCTTGGAACTTTTTTCATAAACATAACAGGCATTAAGTATGCATATATAGCTATAATAGGCGAAGAAATTGTACCTATAATTGAAAGAACTGATAGATTGTAAACTGCAAAAATCCATAACAGGGCTACAAGTATTATAGTGCAAATTATTTTTATTTTTTTTATATTTATTTTTTCTTTAACTTCTGGATTATTCCATGTGATAAGTTGTTTTATGATTCCAGAAATTCCTTCTCTTGCTCCTGCAAAGTGTCCGAAATAAGAACTTGAAATGGCAAGAAACGCTATTATGGGTAGAGTGTATAAAAATATAGGAGTATTGTATGCTATTGCTATAGCAGTTAAAGCGTCAATGTTTTTTTCTTTAGCGTTTAGTAAAATCTTAGGAGTTATTGAGAAAAACAAAGAGATTACGAAAAACATAACAAAAACAAACAAAAGAATAGACGTCCATTTTAC
This sequence comes from Endomicrobium sp., assembly GCA_031264325.1. Classification (GTDB taxonomy): domain Bacteria; phylum Elusimicrobiota; class Endomicrobiia; order Endomicrobiales; family Endomicrobiaceae; genus Endomicrobiellum. The sequence continues at coordinate 580 of JAISEE010000020.1, forward strand.
AACATGGTCAGAATTTTTAATAGCGTCTTCGATAGAAATAAATTTTTTTTTATAGAAGTACCCAAGAGAAGAACAGACAGGTGAAAAATTCATTGCGAAAATTAAAATAGGCAGTAGTAATAGAGTATTTTTAATAAAAATTTTTAAATTAAAAGACATCTCATAAAATGCGGATAGATTCCATTCAGGAATCATATATAAAGAAATTGCCAGTAGCATTATTATTAATGGAAAAGTAAGAAGCGATGTGACTATTATCATAGTTTTTTCATTACAAAACATCACAGATGTCATAATTATAAGAATGAAAAATGTCAAAAAAGGTCTTGATAGATACATATGAAAATGATTTGTCAACAATGCATCTAGCATATTAGTTAGTGCTGTAGCGTAGCCTACACAAATAGTGACAATAGATAAAAAGTAAAGAATTGAGACAATAAATCCAGCGGTATGTCCTAGATCATACTCTATTGCACCTACAATATCAGTTTCTTTAGGACAAGATGTTACGATTCTAGTTATTCCTCTATGGGAAATATATGTTATGGGGAATATAATTAAAGTCAAAAATAAAATTGGACAAATGCCACTAAAGCCTGCACTAATAGGTAAAAATAAAATACCTGCCCCAACTGCTGTTCCAAAACATGTCAGGATCCATCCGCGGTTAAGATTGTTCACACTCATCCCCTTCTAACACAAGGTTGCTACAGTTGAAGTTTGGCAGTTTTCTCATAGGTTCAAGTTAGAACTGCTTACTATAACTTTAATTGTATTTTTATTTTTTTAATGAAAAAAAGATTGAAGAACGAAATATAATTCACATTTTTTTACATCTTTTACATTAATGTCAATGCTAATAAACTGTATGTAATGTAATATTCTACAATAATAACAAAAAAAGAATCACAATACGATGATTGTGATTAATACTGGGTTGAGCTTTTAAAGAAAGATTAGTATAATTTATGTTCATCATATTTATAGTTCATCATATTCATATAAAGAAGTTTAGTATGAAAGGCTCTAAAACTGGAAAGGAAGATATCATATGAAAAAAGTCTTTATAGCATTGGTGTTTGCTCTGATAGCATGTTCTTATATTTATGCTGAGAAAATTACTGCAGAAATAGTTGAGTCGCAAACTTTGCAAAACAATCCGTCCATTGCAAAAGCTAAATATGATTTATATATAGCAAGACAGGCACTGTATAGTTCTTTTAGTTCATTTTTGCCTACTATTAGCTTTTCAGGCTTTCTGGTATCTACAGAAAAAGATAGAGATTTTTTTGATAAATTAGGGTTGGATATTAAAATGTCTTTATTTTCTGGATTTAGCCAATATAATACAACAAGGGCCTTGTCAATAAAATTAAAAATTGCTCAGGAAAATTACACAAGAGCTGTTTCTAATGCTGTTTGTGAAGCGTATAGCGCATACGTTAATCTTATGTGTGCTTATGAGTCAGTTGATTTATACAAACAAATTAAACATAGAAGAACAGAAAATAGGGATTTAGTGAAGCTTAGATATCATGCTGGAAATGTGGACATTGGGACTCTTATGCGAGCTGAAGCCGATGTTAAAATGGCTGAGTATGAATTGGAAAAAACTCAGAGAGCAATAGAAACAGCCTCTGTCGCTTTACTTGCATGTATAGGCAGAAATGACGATATAATGATTTTAGAAACAGACGAGAGAGTCGTTATTAATAAAGAGATAATATCAAAACCTGATTTTGGCAATCTTATAATAAAAATTCCTGATTTTTTGTCGGCAAAATATAGTCTTGATTATGCTAGAGTTGTAAATTGGTTGAACAAAGGGCAATGGTTGCCAAGTATTGATTTTATAGGACGTATCAACGATATATGGCAGATCAACTATAATAAACCTTGGAGTGCTAAGCTAAATTTGAGTTATCCGTTATTTAGTGGAGGAAAAAGATTTTTTGATACAAAATCTTCTGCTGCACAAGAAAAAATAGCTGTTGAAAATTTTAAAAATACAAAAAACATGCTCAAGCTAAACGCTATACAGCTCTATACCAACTGGGTTAACGATTATGAAATCCTTACAGTTGGTGATTTTTATCTTGAGTCTTGTAAGCTACAGACGGATATAGCAAAGAGAAAATATATAAATGGACTTATTTCATATGAAGATTGGTACGCTATTGAAGATAGCTACATAACATACCAAAAGAATATGTTGATTTACAGGCAAAAAGCTATTTTGTCTAAAATAAGCTGGATACGGTTTTTGGGAAAAGTTTCAATAAAAGATAAAGAGGGCAAATAAATGAAAAAAAAGAAAAAATTAATTATTATTTGCATTGGAATTTTTATTTTAATTTTTATAGTTATTTTTTATCTCAGTTTACCAAAACAAATAATAGAACAGGAGACAAAGCTTGCGCCCAGAGATTTTCGTATGGAGTTTAGAGTAGCTGGTGGTGTAACTGCAAGAAATATGATTCCAATTAAATCGCCAGTACCATGCAGAATTGAAGAGATTCTTGTTAATGAAGGGGATATTGTTAAGAGAGGACAAATTATATTTTGGGTAAGCTCGTCAGAGAGAGCTGCAATGATTGATGCTGCAAGAGCTGTTGGTGAGTCGGAATTTAAACGTTGGCAGAAAATATATAAACCCATGCCTATAGTTGCTCCAATGAATGGGTTCATTATTCGTAGGGAAAAAGAGCCAGGACAAACAATAACTCAGACAGAAGCTGTTTTACGCATGGCTGACGATTTGATTGTTAGCATTAATATAGATGAGACAGACTTTAGATATATTAATATAGGTAATAAAGTAAATATGTTTTTGGACGCTTATCCAAACCAATGTTTTGAAGGTATTATAGAACATATATCGTATGATTCTGCCAATATTAACAATGTTATAGTTTATGAAGTAAAAATAAGACCTTTGAAAAAACCAGAAATGTTTAGATCTGGCATGACAGCTACGACAATTATAATTGCTGATTCAAAAGAGGGTGCGCTGTCTATATCAAATGCTTTTATTAATGAGAATAGTGGCAAAAAAACAATAATGGTGAAAACAGGAAATTCAAGAAAACGCAAATTCAAAATAAGAGAAATAAAGACAGGAATTTCGGATGGCAAATATACTGAAATTTTGTCAGGATTAAACCCTGGCGAAACAGTCGTACTTCTTAAGCAGAATAAAAAAAGAAAAAAAATTATAATGACTAAAAAATAACACAGTTAACTGGATAAAATGCGATGAACGTAATAGAGCTTAAAGATATAAAAAAGACATATCATTTATTAGGAGAGGTCGATGTTCCTGTACTTCGAGATATAGACTTAACTATAGAGCAAGGTGAATTTGTTGCTATTATGGGGCAGTCTGGAAGCGGAAAATCAACGCTTTTAAATATATTGGGATTACTGGATAAGCCTTCAGAAGGATTGTATAAGCTTGCTGGCATAGAAATTTCAAAATATTCCAATAATGAACTTGCCGCGTTAAGAAGTCATTATCTTGGTTTTGTTTTTCAACAGTTTAATCTTTTACCAAAACTTACAATATTAGAAAATATCACTCTTCCATTGGTGTATTCAGGGTCAAAAAATGTGCAGCAACATGAAGATCCATCTAAATTACTCGAAATGCTAGAGCTTTCTGAACGTATAACTCACCGTCCAAGCGAAATATCTGGCGGACAGCAGCAGAGAGTTGCTATTGCAAGAGCTTTAATAAATAAGCCTCTTATAATTTTTGCTGATGAACCTACAGGAAATTTAGACACAAAATCAACAAAAGAAATTATAAAAATACTTAAAAATTTGAATTTTTCAGGAGTAACCATAGTTATGGTTACTCATGAGATTGAACTTACGACTTATGCGACAAGAATAATAAAGATACAAGACGGTCTTATATTATCTGACGATAAAAATGAATCTAAAAACAGTAACACGTCAGAGCATTATTTTAGACAGTTTAAGCATAAATCTTTTTCGTTGGCAAGAATCAAAGATTATTGTGCGCAAGCCTTTGTGTCTCTTATTGGAAATAAGATGAGGTCCATCCTTTCAATACTTGGCGTTATGATTGGTGTCGCAAGTTTAATAGCTATGCTTGCTGTTGGGACAGGAGCAAAGAAGTCTATTGAAGATCAGGTTTCGGGTCTTGGTTCAAACCTCTTGATGGTCTCTTCTTGTTTGTCTCAAAAACAAGGAATTTTTTATGATGCAGGTACTCGTATGAGAATACTGGAGGAAGATATTCGCGATTTAGAGGCTAATATTTCTGAAATAGAAGATGATGGCATTGTTGGCTATATTACAGTGCGTGGTCAAGTTGTTGCAAAAGGCAACAACTATAATACAAGAATTGAAGGTGTGTCGTCAAATTTTTCCAAAACAAGAGGATCATATCCTGTTTTGGGGAGGTTTTTTACTAAAGATGAGGATAATTTAAGAATGAGGGTCGCAGTCTTAGGCAAAACAGTTGTAAGAGAAATTTTTGGTAATGAAAATTTCAATCCTGTAGGTGAGTATATAAAAATTAACAGAATAAATTTTCAAGTCATAGGTGTTTTGCCTATAAAGGGATCTAAGGGTTGGCGTGATGAAGATGATAAAGTTCTTATTCCTTTGAATACAGCAATGTACAGGTTTGCTGGTTCAAAAGAATTATGTTATCTTGATGTACAAATTAAAAATACCGTTGATATGAATGAAGTAGGTGAGGATATAAAAACAAGACTATTGTTTACCCACAGATTACCATCATCTGAAAGAGATGCTGTAAGAGTAATTAACATGGCTGAAGTTCAAGCGGCAATGGAAGCGATGGGAAAAGCATTTTCGCTTCTTTTGGGATCTATAGCTTTTATAAGCTTGCTTGTTGGGGGAATCGGAATTATGAACATAATGTTTGTTTCAGTTTCCGAAAGGACTAAAGAGATAGGCTTGAGAAAAGCTATAGGAGCAAGTAATGCGGATATTCTATTTCAATTTATAATAGAGTCTATTTTTATTTGTTGTGTTGGTGGACTTATAGGAGTAACTGTTGGGGCTGGAATATCTTTTATAATAAATAAATTTGCAGATTGGGATACAATTATCACACCTTTTTCAATAGTCCTTGGTTTTAATTTCTCAGTATTTATTGGATTAATTTTTGGAGTATGGCCTGCCAGAAAAGCTTCTCTGTTAAATCCTATTGATGCTTTAAGGCATGATTGATTAAAGATGATCATTATATCATAAATATTGTTTTAAAAATTTACAATTTTTTAATTATTTGATCAGAGAATTTTATTATATTTCTATAATCCTAAATCTTTGTACAACCTCTTTATAAATTATGCAATTTATAGACTCGTTATATTATATATAATATAATATTATCTTTAATCATACGGTCAACTTAGGATTGAGAAACGGTGATTGTTAGTAAAAGTAAGTGATTGTTAATGAAGCTTAAAGTTCCAAGAATTAACCTTGATTCTTAAAACTTTTCATTTATGTTCGTTCTCTGAAAATTTTTCAATATCAATATAATATATTAATATTAATTTTTTCAGGGATTTTAAACTTTATTCAAAGTTTATATATTTTTTACTACTGTCGTTGCAATGTGTGTTTGAGTTAAGATTTTAGCTTATTTTTTTAAACATTTTTTGTTTGGTAAAATTACCATAGCTTTGCTCTGGTATAAATTTTTAGTAAAATTTTGTCATTATGAATAAACTATCATCTAAAGTTAGGGCGGAATTTCTTAATTTTTTTGAAAACAATGGGTGTGTTATAATTCCTTCGGACTCGCTTATTCCATCTGGAGATAAAACATTACTTTTTACATCTGCGGGTATGGTGCAGTTTAAGCAACATTTTTTGGGTCAAAAGAAAGACTTTTTTACAAGCGCAACAAGTTGTCAAAAATGTTTTAGAACGTCAGATATAGAGTATGTTGGAATAACTGCAAGACATCTTACTTTTTTTGAAATGCTTGGAAACTTTTCTTTCGGTTATTACTTTAAAAAAGAAGCTATAGTTTGGGCTTGGGAATTTTTAACCAAAAATATGGATTTATCAAAAGATAAACTTTATATAACTGTATATAAAGATGACAATGAAGTAGTAAAAATCTGGAAGAAAATAGTACCAGAAAATAGAATTATTAAAATGGATGTTGATACAAATTTTTGGAATATGGGAGACATTGGTCCTTGTGGTCCATGCTCTGAGATTTTAATAGACTTATGTCCGGAAATGGGTTGTGGCAAGCCAGGTTGTGGTCCAACTTGCAGTTGTGATAGGTATCTTGAAATTTGGAATTTGGTGTTTATGCAATTTGATAGACAAACGAATGGCTCGCTTAAAAATCTTCCTAGAAAAAACATAGATACAGGCATGGGTCTTGAGAGAATAGTCGCTGCGGTAAATGGTAAGAAAAATATTTTTGATACTGATTTATTTATGCCGATTATAAATGCAGCTGCAGACATTTTAAAAATAAAATATGAATTTGAAAATATATCAAAACTTAGAATGATAGCAGATCATTCTAGAGCTATAACGTTTTTGATTTCAGATGGAATTTTACCGTCAAATGAAGGCAGAGGTTATGTTTTAAGAAAAATTTTAAGAAGAGCTTTAAGGCAAGGCAAGTTTTACGGCTATAGTAAGCCTTTCATAAATGAGCTTGTTCCCATAGTTTTTAATATTATGGAGCCTGCATATCCTGAGTTATCTTCCAAGTTAAAAAACATACGTTCCATTATAAAAATAGAAGAAGAAAAGTTTTTGGAAACCTTAGAATCAGGCTCTGATATACTTTTAGGCATAATGGACTCTTATAAAGCTAAAGGTATCAGTATTCTTGGTGGGAAAGATATATTTAAACTTTATGATACCTATGGATTTCCTCAAGATTTAGTAAGAGAGATTGCTTCTGAAAACGGATTTGAATTTGATGAGATAGGCTTTAAAGCGGAACAAAAAACAGCTCAAGAAAAATCGCGTGCGGCATGGAGTGGTTCTGGAGAAAAAGATACAACTTTTTATTCTATATTGCATAAAAAAATTGGTGACACTCTTTTTGTAGGATATGATAATTACACAAGTTCGGGTAATATATTAGCTTTGATAAAAGACGGAAAAGAAGTATCTGAATTAAAATCAGAGCAGGAAGGTGATATAATTCTTTCTCAAACATCATTTTATGCTCATTCTGGTGGACAAATTTCAGATGTCGGCAAGATAGAAAATGCTAGCTTTGAAAGCATTGTAAAAGATGTGTATAAGCCTATAGGAAGCTTTTTTGTTCATAAAGTAAAAGTTCTAAAGGGTATAGTAAAAACTGGACAAGGAGTATTTACTAAAATAGACATTGAGTACAGAAAACAAATTGCAAGACATCACACCGCTACGCATATTTTACAGAAAGTTTTAAGGAAAATTTTTGGGGAGCATGTTGTTCAGGCTGGTTCACTTATAACTGATAAATTTTTACGCTTTGACTTTACTTATTTTTCAGCCATAAAAAAAGAAGAGTTAATAAAAATAGAAAAAATTGTTAACTCTGTTATAAGAGCAAACTTGATAGTTTATATTGAAACTATGGACATTGCTCAAGCTCGCAATGCAGGGGCAATGGCATTGTTTGGCGAAAAGTACAGTGATATTGCAAGAACGGTTTCTGTAAAGTGCGAAAGTGGCGAAGATAATTATTCAATGGAACTATGTGGCGGGACACATATAAACAGAACTGGTGAGATAGGCATGTTTAAAATTATTTCTGAGTTTTCTGTTGCGGCAGGAGTGAGGCGCATAGAAGCTGCTGTTGGAGTTGCTGCAGAAAGTTATATTTTAGATGAAGAAAACTCTCTTGTTGAGACAGCGGTGATATTAAATACTTCAAAAGATGAGCTTATAAGCAAAGCTAAAAAATATGTTGTTGATTATAAAAAATTGGAAATTGAATTAAGTGCTTTAAGAAGCAGTTTGATTTCAAAAAAAATTGACTCTTATGCCAAACAAGCTAAAAATGTTAACGGTTTTAATTTTTTATCTGTTATAGCTGACGATTTAGACATAAAGGAGTTAAGAACAATATCTGATCAGTTAAAAAAAAAGTTGAAATCCATAATATTATTGCTGGTTTCAAAGCGTGATGGAAAGATGTCTTTTATAGTTTCCGCTACTGAAGATTATGTTAAGCAAGGCGTTAATGCATGCAAAATAGCTAAAGCTTTTGCTGCAGATATTGGTGGTTTGGGTGGCGGCAAGCCAGATTTTGCCCAAGGTGGCTCAAAAGAGTTGTTTAAAGTAGAAAAAGTTTTGAAGGATGCTCAAAAATATTTTATATCTCTGTAAATGGTTATAATTTATGGATATTTATGCTCATCTGGAAAGATAAAGTTTCAGTAGGTATGGGGGGGGTATTTAGCATATCTGAATTTACCGTCAATGGCAAGAAAGAAAAAATAGAAATAGATTAATATATATAAGCCGTTGCAGGTAATATTAAAATAAATGGAAGGAAGTTCTTCAACATAAAAAATAGATCATATTTATGAAAATTTTTTTGATAAAGTAACATTAAAACAGATGTGTTTTGGTATATAAGTTTATATGCATAAATTGAAATTGCTATAATCATCATAAGTTTTAGATTGTATGCGCTCGTAGTTTAATGGATAAAGCACTGGCCTCCGGAGCTTGTGATTCCGGTTCAAGTCCGGACGAGCGCAGTTTTTTTCATTTAGTGGTAAAAATCTGACCCATGTTAATTAAATGATTATTTTAAAGAATGAATGTAACTTGATTGATTTTGTATGAAGCATAAAGAAAACAAAAAAATTTATTCTTTAATAAATCAAGTGCTAATTTTGTCCAAAAAAATGCAAAGCAAGCAGAAGTAAAGAGCAAAAAAAGGATTTTGTTGCATATTGCATAAAGTATTTATTACAAGCTTGAAGTATGTGTATATCGACGAGGAATATTTTTTTACTGTAAGCTGCAACAGAAAATTTTTTTGGGGCAACTTTATAGTTATAATTTAATTTGCGTTTTTTTTGTTAAAACTATTCTAAATTAGCTAGTTTGGTAATAGAAGAGAAATGTTTTTTATGATCTTTATATTTAGTTGAGTCTATATTGGCCTTAAGAGCGTGGGGTTCATAACATAAATCCCTAACTACAAGTACTTTCATGCATAGCAAAAGCAGTTTATCTTTCCCGCAAAAGATGAGACACTGGCACAACACCTTATTGCAACAGTCGCAGTGTCATAAAATCGTGAAAATTTTAAACTACCCGAAAGGAACTTAATATGTATCTTTCAGGTATAAAATATTCATGTGGCGAGTTGATTTTATTATTCTGAAATTAAAAATTTGTTATTGAAATAAATTGTATAGTTTTAAAAGAGATAAAAAGATAAGTAGACAATTTAACACTTGATAAGAATGGAGTTGCAAAAAGTAAATTATTATTGTAAAGCATTTTATGTTGAGTATTTTAAAGTATCAAAAGTTTTTAGACTTTATAGTCAAAATAGTCAAAGAGTTTCAATGGACACTTTTGTAAGTTTGATGGTATAAGTATCAATGATCGTAAGTAAATTCATGAGCTTTATGAGTTTTGAGTTTAAAGAGTTGTTTCACTGTTTAACTGAAAGGAGTATAAAAGAAGTAAGTGATAAAGTATTTTGAAAATAAACTTTAGAAAACGGTTGCTTTTTGAGAGCTAAATACAAGGGCTAAATGAAATATAACAATGGATTTACTTCTATACTTATAAGTAATGAAAATAGTTTAACTGCTTCGGTAATAGTTTTTGTAAGAGTTGGGTCCGTTGATGAAAAATCTTCTCAAGCAGGACTTTCCCACTTTATAGAACATTTAATGTTTAAAGGCAGCAAAAACTATCCTGGCTGTAGTTTTTGCAAAAATGTTGAAAATTTTGGGGGGGAAATAAATGCGGCAACATCAAAAGAGTTTACAATGTACTACATAAACATGCAAAAAGATTTTGTTGAAAAAAGTTTAAAAATGCTTGCAGATACTATGCAAAATCCTCTATTTTTAAAAGATGAAATAGACAGAGAAAGAAAAGTTGTAATAGAAGAAATCCAGAGGTATTTTGATGATCCTGGATTTGTTTTATATGAAAAGTTTTACAAAACAATTTATAAAACAAGTGCGTTAAAAAATAGTGTTATAGGAACATCAGATGTTATTAGCAATATATCATTTGAAGAAATACATGAATACTATAAAATGCACTATGTCCCTGAAAAAATGTTAGTTGTTGTTTCTGGCGGTTTTGACAAAGAAAAAATTGAGAAGATTATAGGCAATACTTTTGCTAAGTTTGAGAAAAAAAAAGCTCCAAACGAGCCGTTGCTTAAGGGAAAAAGCCAATCTGGTAAAAATATAACTAAGTATGGTAAAGTAGAGGTAGGGTATATGATCTCTGGTTTTTTGGCTTCTGATGTTGATGATGAAGATTTATATGTCGCAGATTTGGCAACAGATATTTTAGGTGGTGGAAAAAGTTCAAGACTTTATAAGTCTCTTTACGAGAAAGAACATCTTGTATATGCCATAGATGCTTCTTTTTCTGTTGAAAAAGGTGGTGGAAACATTTATATAGCTTCAGTTTTTGAGTTGAAAAATATTAAAGAAATAAAAAAAGAAATTGAGAAGCAAATAGAAGATATTATAACTAACGGGATTAGAGAAGACGAATTAAATAGGTCAAAACTTTTATTGAAAACAGATTGGCAGTTTTCTAGCGAGACACCTTACGATGTTGCTTATAAGTTCGGTTATTGGAGTTTGATTGGCAATGCAGGGTTTGTTTATAATTATCTAGAAAAACTGCAGGATCTTGCAAGTGAAGATGTTGTTGAATTTTTTAAAAAATATTATTCTAAAAATGTAATTTCTCATACGGCTTTACTACCTAATAAAAGTTGTCGTTAATTTGGGGTATTTATATGGAAAATTTTACGCTTGAAAATGGCGTTAATGTATTGTTTGATAAAACTAACGGTTCGAAAGTTGTTTCTTTAAGAGTTCTTAGCCCGGTTTCTGTTATAAGTGAAAGCTTGAACAATGCGGGAATATCCAGTCTTACGTCAAAATTAATGACATATTCTACAAAAAATCGTTCAGGTGCAATTTTAGCAAGAGACGTAGGTAATATTGGCGCAGATTTGTCTTCAGATACAGCTTATGATATGGCAGGACTTAGTATGTCTTGCCTGTCTGAGTATTTTGACAAAGCGGTGGAGCTTCTTTCCGATATAATTTTAAATCCTATATTTGATGAGAGAGAATTTAAATTTGAGAAAGAAAGTGCCATCGCCGCTCTAAGTTCTCGCAAAGATAGTATAGGCGCAACCGCTTTAGATGAATTTGCTAAACTTTTTTACTGTGATTTTTCTTATTCTTTTCCAGTTATAGGTAGGAAAGAATCTATTTTGAAAATTTTACGTAAAGATTTAATAAATTGGTATAAATATTCCTACAATGCTTCAAATATTTTAATTTCAGTTTCTGGTAATATTCACTATAGTGTTATAAAGGAATCTTTGCGAGAATATTTTTCTGTTACTGTAGTAGGAGATAAATTTAAAGAGCCGGTATTCAATATAAGTCATACAAAAAACATAAAAAAAGAAATCAATGGAAAGTTTAGTCAGGCGTATATATTTGTAGGGTTTCCTTGTGCGTCCGTTAGTGGTAAAGATTTTGTAACAATTAAAGTCATAAGTACTGTTTTAGGCAGTAGAATGACAAGCAGATTATTTGTTGAATTAAGAGAGAAACTTGGATTAGCGTATGAGGTAAGTGTCATTTATCCTTCAAGAAAAAAAGACAGCTATTTTGCAGTTTATATAGGCCTTGATAAGAAAAATATAAATTTAACGTTAAAAAAGATAAATGAGATATTAAAAGACTTTTATTCCGTGAAAATTTCAGAACAAGAGTTAAAAGATGTTAAATCATATATAAAGGGTATATATCTTTTAGATAGACAGACAGTTAGTAAAAAATCTTATTATAACGGTTGGTGTGAGATAGTAGGACAAGGTTACAAGCATGATATAGAATATTTAAGTTATATAGAAAAAGTTACAGCGCAGGATATTTTAGATGTTGCAAGTAAAATATTTACAGGAAAGTATGTTTCTGTAGTTATTAATCCTAAAGAATAAATTATCATGAACGAACTAATTAAAAAAATTAACAGTATTTCTAAAAATTATGATGTGTATGCTGTTGGTGGTTTTGTAAGAGACTTACTTCTAAAGCTTAAGTATAAAGATATTGATTTAGTTGTTAGTAATGACGCTCTAAAGTATGCAAAAAAAATAGCAACGGCTTTAAAATCTAAGCTTATAATATTAGATGAAGATACTGAAGTTTACAGGGTAATACTTAAAGATTGCGATATATCAAATATTGATATATCGCTCTTTAATAGCAAGACAATAGAAGAAGACTTGCAAAACAGAGACTTTACTATTAATGCTATAGCTTTTAAACTTAAATATTTTGAAAATTTCAGAGAACATATTATTTTTTCTAACAAAAATAGCCTTGTAGATTTAAAATCTAAAACATTTAATGTCATCTCTGAAAAAACTTTCAAGACAGATCCTTTAAGAATGCTTAGAGCTTTTAGATTTATTTCAGAGTTTACTGGGTTTAAGCTTTCAAGTAAAACATTATTAAAGATCAAACAAAACGCAAGACTTATAAAAACTGTTGCGCCTGAAAGAACAAGGAGTGAGTTTTTTAGAATTCTTTCTGCACAAAATTTTTCAGAATTGTTTAAAACTATGGATGCATGCGGACTGCTTTCTGGGATTTTTCCTGAAATTGAAAAAATGAAGAAAGCAAAAAAGAGGTATTATTATCATCCAGGAGGTTTATTTGAACATTCTTTTGATACGCTAAAGTCTACAGAAAATATTTTAATCAATCTAAAAAAATATTTTCCAGAAAATTTTATTGAACTGCAAGAACATTTTTATAGCGAAGAGGCTTTATCTGAAAATGTCACAAGAGCGTCTTTGTTAAAGTTTGCAGCTTTGTTTCATGACAATGCCAAACCTGAAACTGCAAAGTTTGAAAACGGAAAAATACATTTTTTTGAACATGAAGATTTTGGTGCAAATAAATTAAGAAAAATAATGCGTTCTTTGAAGTTTGGCAAAAAAGATATTGAAACTGCAACAATTTTAGTAAGACACCATATGCGTCCTTCTATATTGACAAGGAGTAATATTGTTACAAAAAAAGCTATGATGAAATTTTTTAGAGATATTGGTGACGATACTCCTGACTTAATTGTTCTTTCAATGTCTGATTGGCACTCCTATAAAAAGTTAAAAGTTTTTTCTCCAAAAGAGTTAAAATTTCAGGAAAAATCTGCAAAAGATCTTATAAAAAAATATTATGAATTAAAAAATACTAAGCCGCTGTTTAAAGTGATAAATGGCAATATAGTAATGAGAAAATTTAGACTGAAGTCTGGTCCTTGGATCGGCGAACTTTTAAGTTTTGTAAATGAAGCGCAGTTTGATGGAAAAGTATTAAATAAAAATGACGCTTTAAAGCTAGTTTTGTCTAAATTGACATATATTAAAAAAAAGTATAGAATTTGAAAATTATTTTAAGATGTGGTGATTTGCGGACGTAGTCTAGTGGTAAAACATCGGCTTCCCAAGCCGGAGATGTGGGTTCGATTCCCATCGTCCGCTAATCGTTATCTATGTTGTATGAATCTAAATGTTTTTCTGTTTAAGTACGTTAAAAGTTGCTAATACTTATTTATTAATATGTGGTAAGTGTGTAATTAGAAAGTTGTGTAATTAGAAAGTATTACTATGGCAGAGGTGAGAATTGTATGAAGTGTAAATATGAAGCGTAAAACAACTTGAAGTAATTGTTTAGGATGTAGTTATGAAAAACGATATGAAAGTTGTTTTCGGGACATGACCACACTAACCAACAAAAGTTTTTAAAATTTTAGGGCAAGAATTAAATAATATTTTTATTTTCAATAGTGAACGAAACTTATAAATAATTTATTTGTAGAATCAGTAGTTAAAAATTTGAATTCTATATTTTTTCTGGTTTGTTTACTAACTTATCATCTATCATTTTTTCAATTCAATTTTTTATTTTATATGTTTTTATTTTTTAATTTTTATAAAAAATAAACATTTGCATATTAAGTATTAAGAAATATTTTGTTTCATATTTTTCAAATTTGTCATATACGAGATAAATTAAGTTAAAGATCAGCTAAAGAAATAAATTATTTATTATATTATAAATATGTGTCAAAAAGAAATATAAACAAAATTGATTCTAAAATACTGAAATGATTTTTGGAATTTTTATTTTTACTAAAGATTTTTGGATAGACATTGAGTAAAGATTAAAAATTTTTTGATTAGAGAAGATGAAGATAGAAATTTTAAAGATAACAGTGCAAAACTGAAAGAATCAACGGTATAGTTTTTCAAAATGTTCCAATAAGTGTTCTAATAGAGAAAAACAATAAAATTATATTTAAAAATAAATTTAGATATTAATGAATGATAAAGTTGAATTAATTGGAAAGACATGAGCTTGCAAAATAATAACATCGTTTCCCATAGGTTAATATTGCTAATGTTAATTTATTTAATAAAAAATTCAGATGAATTGAGGAATTAATGATTCAAAAAGACTTTTTAGATAATAACCATAACATATCATATCCAATTTTTATAGTATTTTATCTCACTATTCACTACTATATTATATATAGTTTATACTATCATACATATTAATTATTTCATTAAAATTATTACGTTAAACTATAAATTGAAATTGACAAGTACAGATGTCTTAAGTGCCTTAAGTGTAAATGAATATTTGTTTGCAAGTTTTAGGAAAGATACTATTTGACATAAAAAATGATATAGAAATATTTTAATAAGGGTTAGATAAAAAAAGTATCACAAGTTATGTAAAATGAAAAAAATGACATAAATGCTGTTCAGTTGATGGCTGCTTTAGCACATTCTTACAACTTTTGAAGGTCTTAATTATATTTATATATTTTTGAATTTAAGCATACTTAAGCATATTCTTGAATTAAGAAAAATAAGAAAAAGTTTAATTAAAATCAGAGAAATTTTTTATATCATAAATTAAATTTTTATGTTTTTAATGTCATAGTTAAAATAACAATTAAGTTGTTAAAAAAGGATTTAAATAAAGTCTTAAAGTTTGAAAGTCTTGACAAAAAAATTGATTATAATATATAATAAATAATCAACATCACATAACAGAACGTCACATACAGTAAAGTAGTAAAAGTTTTTTAGTATGAAATTAAAATATTTTCGATTTTAAAAGTTGACAAGGATTTAAAAGTTTTATTTAATTAATACAATAATATAAATAAGTACAGAGTGCAGAATTTAGAAAGAAGTAGAGTGTATAAGTTTTTGTTATTTGAAAAATTAAAAATAAAGAGAAGAGAAGTTTTTATTTTTAAAAGTTCTTTGAATACTAAATAAACACACAAACAGGCGCCTCGCAAAAGAGGCAATCAATAAAATAATTTAAGGGTTTAGTCGGTTAATAAAGCCCGAAAAAGGGTTTTATATTTATATAGAGTAGTATAAAGTAATTTAAGAGCTTATTAACAAAATCTCTATAAAATTTATGGAGAGTTTGATCCTGGCTCAGAGTGAACGCTGGCGGCGTGCCTAACACATGCAAGTCGTGCGGAACTATGCAGAGTATCGCTGGTTTAGCGGCAAACGGGTGAGTAACACGTAGGAAACCTTCCTCAAAATGGGGAATACCTCCGAGAAATCGGAGCTAATACCGCATAAGACCACATAATTTGGCATCAAATAGGGGTTAAAGCAGTGATGCGTTTTGAGATGGTCCTGCGGCCTATCAGCTAGTTGGTGGGATAATAGCCTACCAAGGCTATGACGGGTATCCGGCCTGAAAGGGTGAGCGGACACACTGGAACTGAGACACGGTCCAGACTCCTACGGGAGGCAGCAGTGAGGAATTTTGGACAATGGGGGAAACCCTGATCCAGCGACGTCGCGTGGAGGACGAAGGTCTTCGGATTGTAAACTCCTTTTAGGGGGGAAGAAAAAAATGACGGTACCCTCAGAAAAAGCCACGGCTAACTACGTGCCAGCAGCCGCGGTAATACGTAGGTGGCGAGCGTTACTCGGAATTACTAGGCGTAAAGCGTATGTAGGCGGTTAGATAAGTCTTTAGTGAAATTTCTCTGCTTAACAGGGAAGGGTCTAAGGATACTGTTTGACTTGAGTGTTGGAGGGGGAGACGGAATTCCTGGTGTAGCGGTGAAATGCGTAGATATCAGGAGGAACACCGATGGCGAAAGCAGTCTCCTGGTCAAATACTGACGCTAATGTACGAAAGCTAGGGTAGCAAACAGGATTAGATACCCTGGTAGTCCTAGCTGTAAACGATGTTCACTAGATGTGGGAGGTATCGACCCCTTCCTCGTCGACGCTAACGCATTAAGTGAACCGCCTGGGGAGTACGGCCGCAAGGTTGAAACTCAAAGGAATTGACGGGGGCCCGCACAAGCGGTGGAGTATGTGGTTTAATTCGACGCAACGCGAAGAACCTTACCTGGGCTTGAACTGCTAATGGTAAAAGCTGGAAACAGTGATGACCCGCAAGGGAGTTAGCGGAGGTGCTGCATGGCTGTCGTCAGCTCGTGTCGTGAGATGTTGGGTTAAGTCCCGCAACGAGCGCAACCCTTATCCCATGTTACCTGTAGCAATACAGGGTCTCTGAGGAAACTGCCATTGATAAAATGGAGGAAGGTGGGGACGACGTCAAGTCATCATGGCCTTTATGTCCAGGGCTACACACGTACTACAATGGTCGGTACAGAGGGCAGCGATATCGCAAGATGGAGCAAATCCCTAAAAGCCGGCCCCAGTTCAGATTGTGGGCTGCAATTCGCCCACATGAAGTAGGAATCGCTAGTAATCGCAGATCAGCAGGCTGCGGTGAATACGTTCCCGGGCCTTGTACACACCGCCCGTCACACCA
>JAISEE010000016.1 GCA_031264325.1 Endomicrobium sp.
GGGAAAATTTTAGGAAGACTTGCTGTTGAAGTGGCAGAGCTTTTAAGAGGCAAAAGTAAGGTTTTTTATACAAATCATATAGATTGCGGAGATTTTGTTGTTGTTGTGAACACAAGCAAGATTGTTCTTACGGGTAAAAAACTTGATCAAAAGACATATTTTACATACTCTGGATATCCAGGAGGGGCAAAGCTAACACCTTATGCTGTTTTGATGGAAAAGAGTTCAGATAAGGCGCTGTTAGTTGCAGTAAAAGGCATGCTTCCAAAGAACAAACTTGCAGATAAGCAGATTACAAGGCTTAAAGTATTCAGAGAAGATAAATATACTCATAGTGCGCAAATTAGTGTAGACAAAATAAAGAGGAGAAAAAATGAGTAATGTTTTTTATTTAAGCATAGGTCGTAGGAAGAGTGGAATTGCCAGAACTAGGGTAGTAGCAAGTGGTAATGGCAAAATTATAATAAATAATAAGACTGTAGATGAATATTTTGGTGGGTTGGAAAGGTTGAAAAAAATAGCTTTAAAACCTTTGGGTGTTTGGGGAGAAGGTGCAAAGAGTTATGATTTTTTTGTCAATGTAAACGGTGGGGGTATAAGCGGTCAAGCAGGGGCTATAAGTCATAGTTTAGCAAGAACAATTTTAGAACTTAATGAGACATCAAAAGCAGTTTTAAAAAAAGAAGGCCTTCTAACTAGAGATTCAAGAATGGTTGAAAGAAAGAAACCTGGAAGACCGAAAGCAAGAAAACGCTTCCAATTTTCAAAGCGTTAGTATTTTTAATTTTGTAAGATTCAAAAAAGCACCATCTTCCATATACATAGGCTGTGGTTTTTATTATTATTTTTTTTTAAGTCTCTCTTCTCTTTTTCGTAAGATACTATCTTATATCGACTTGCTCGATAATTTAAATTGTTTTTATAAAGCTCAATAAAAAATAGAAACATCAGAAATGTTACATTTTCAAAAGACGATCATAGCGCTAGTGCCATTTTTTTGTTCAGATTAAGTATGTGGTGTAAATGATAAAAAATAATATAAAGTTGACAGTAGCCGTTGAAACTTGATGTGGGCAACATGAATCAATGCAATATTTATGTCTATTCTTGAGGTTTGTTAAATGCTATAATCTTAAATCTTAAAACAACAAGACAAAGTAGAGCAGAGCAAGAAAATTTATTTTTGTTATTGTGCTGTGTTTTAACATGTTTTTACTTGGCCTGAGCTTATGTTTTCAGATTTTTCCATTTAAAATACTTATCCATAAGTTTTTGCAAGTAAAAAGAATACTATTTATTAAAATTTCTAAACTATTTAACCTTTCATCACATCATAGTTATAGAATTAGGAAGAGTTTTGTATAGTAGTAACAAGACGTGTGATATTTTTAAAAATTAAATCTATAAAAATTTTGACTTAAGAATTTCAATATTTATATTATAGTTTTTTAAACATTTTTTGCTATTTGTAATTTTTGCTTTTTTGTAAATTCAGTTTTATTACAACGTCTGTCCACTTCATTTTGTCACAGAATTTTTAATCGTTTGTATGTATTAATACCTGTTTTCCTGAGTAATTATTTTCTTCTTTTGTTATAAATATGTCATGAGGATGGCTTTCAGTAAGTCCAGCTGGAGTTATTTTAACAAATTGTCCTTTTTTTCTAAGTTCTTGAATTGTTTTTACTCCACAATAACCCATAGCCGCTTTAAGACCTCCAATTAACTGATATATAACGTCGCTGACTGTTCCTCTATAAGGCACGCGTCCTTCTACACCTTCAGCTACTAATTTTTTTGAATTTTCCTGAAAATATCTGTCGCTGCTCCCAGCAGTCATAGCAGATGATGAACCCATTCCTCTGTATGCTTTAAATGCTCTCCCATTATAAATTATGTCTTCTCCAGGGCTTTCAGTTGTTCCAGCAAATAGCGACCCTATCATACATATGCTTGCACCAGCAGCGATAGCTTTTGGTATATCTCCTGAATACTTAATTCCCCCATCGGCTATTACGGTCACGTTGTATTTTTTGGCAATTCGAGCACAGTCATAAACCGCAGTTATCTGAGGTACGCCTATGCCTGCGACAACTCTTGTCGTGCATATGGATCCGGGTCCAATTCCTACTTTTATAGCGTCTGCTCCTGCCTTAATCAAGTCTTCCGCAGCTTTGCTCGTAGCAATATTTCCTGCTATTATTTGTAGTTGTGGGTAAGCATGTTTTACTTTTTTTACAGCTTCAAGCACTCTTTGACTATGTCCGTGCGCTGTGTCTATAACTATAACGTCTACGTTGGCATCAACCAGAGCTTTTGCTCTTTCGAGCATGTCTTTTGTTATTCCAATGGCTGCTCCTACTATAAGTTTGCCTTTTTTATCTTTTGCAGAGTTAGGATAACGTATAGATTTTTCTATATCTTTAATTGTAATAAGACCTTTTAAAACGAAATTATCATCTATTAGAGGTAATTTTTCAACTTTTTTATTTTGTAAAATATCTCTTGCTTCTTGTAAAGAAGTTCCTACTTTTGCGACTACAAGGTTATTTTTAGTCATTATTTCAGAAATTTTTTTATTTGCATCGTTCTCAAAACGCATATCTCTATTTGTGATGATTCCAGTAAGTTTGCCAGTGTTATCTATGATTGGAACGCCAGAGATTTTATATTTTTCCACAAGTATTTTTGCTTCGCCAAGAGTGTTTTCTTTTTTGAGAGAAAACGGATTATATATAACACCATTATCGCTTCTCTTTACACGGTCAACCTCTGCAGCTTGAGTTTCTATAGGCATATTTTTATGGACTATACCTATACCGCCCTCTCTGGCTATAGCTATAGCCATTTTTGATTCTGTCACAGTGTCCATTCCGGCGCTCATAAGAGGTATGTTAAGCTTAATTTTTTTTGTGAGATGTGTGCTTAAAAGAACATCTTTAGGAAGCACTTTTGAGTGTTGAGGGATTAGTAAAACATCGTCAAACGTTAAAGCTTCTTTTGCAAATTTTGTATTCATTTTTTTGCTCTCCGCTTTTAAAGTATTCTACAAATTATATAAGAATGTTACAATAAAAAAACAAAAATAACTGCCCGTATTTGGCCATGATAAATGATTAATTAAAAAAGGTTTTGATTAAACAAAAGATCAGTATATAAAAATCTATATTCAATTAAACTAAAGTTAAAATAATTAGCTAAATAATATAGTTAACGAATAAAAAAACATTGATGAAAAATTTTTGATATAAACTTCTAAAAAATAATTTATAAATAAAAGTAAAAGAAAAAAATATAATAGTATATCTCAGATAGATAGTTATCTTTTCTATCGTTGTTCTTAGTTATAGACATGTCATG
The DNA here is from genome assembly GCA_031264325.1 of Endomicrobium sp. GTDB lineage: Bacteria > Elusimicrobiota > Endomicrobiia > Endomicrobiales > Endomicrobiaceae > Endomicrobiellum. Next base: position 3,361 of record JAISEE010000016.1, read on the forward strand.
TATTTGCGTTGATTTTATGGAAATATAATATGTGAAAATATTTTGATTAAAAGATAAAAAAATTACAACGATAAACATTTAGAAAACAACGCGACGCGTATTGCGACATAAATTTGTTGAATGTTAGCTTTTGTTTACTAAAACACTGCTTATTTTTTTAAACGCGTTGGTTTTAAAGATTTGTTTTGTACTTATATTGTATTTGTACTTATATTGTATTTATATACTTATTTATATAAAGATAGATTTTTTATACACACCTTAAAGTTTACTGTAAATAATTTTAAATTTATAAAATCACATTTTGTATATTTGTATATAAGAAAAGGTGTGGATATTTATAAAAATTATGTGGTTTGTCTTTAGCGGTAAAATTAAACTGAATCATAATACATAATAAATAACAAAAGACACTTAAAATTTTAAAAAACTAAACATATCTGTTATCTTTTATTAATAAAAATTACATTAAATGAGGATTTTGCTATATAAAATAATTAAAACATTAAAAATAAGCTGATATAATTTTTATTTTCTTACTGCTTGTGTTAATAAAGAAATTAAATCTTTTTTTTGTATTCTTATACTATACTATAATCGTATTTTATATTAAGAATTCGATTAATTTTTTTCAAAACCATCGCATTAGGTTAATATACTCCGACGGCTGGACTCGAACCAGCAACCAATCGGTTAACAGCCGATTGCTCTACCATTGAGCTACGTCGGAATTGAATGTATTTTTACTATTTTGCTATATATAAATTACCTATATCATAAATATTATATCTATTTTTTTTTAATTTGACAATGTGATGTAATTTTTATATTATTAAATATTAATCTTACGTTAATATTATGCCGACGTAGCTCAGTTGGAAGAGCAGCGGTTTTGTAAACCGCAGGTCGTAGGTTCAAGTCCTATCGTCGGCTGTCATTTTATTTTTTATAAGCCATGTTAAGTTGTTAACTTATATTTAATTATAAATTATAAATATAGAGTTAAAGTAAGAAAGTTCAGTAAGTTTAAATCAGAATTGTTATGTATAATAGTAATTTTGATTAATTTTGTTTCAATTATTTTAGCAAGCTTTTTATTAAAGCTTACAAAATAAACCTTGATGATAATCTAAAAAATTAAAGCTAAATTTTTTATTAAAGATTTTGTTGTTTTTTTTTGTTTAGACTTTTTAAATATGAAATATGTCAATCAACAGAAAACTTTACATTCAAGCTATAATAAATGACATTGTTAATAAAATTAAATAAGCTAAATATTTAATGATGTTTTTAGTTCAATAGCATGAGAATCTTAGAGAGGGAGCTTTTGGATAAAAATTTGAAGTCTTTATTCAATGAAAAGCCTTGACTTATTCAAGACAAAAAAATAATCTTCGAACTAGTAAAATAAATAATTTTTAAAAATATAATGTTTTTTTGCAGATTAAAGATTTTAGTGATGAAAAAAGAAATATTTACCAAAAAGGACTGAAATATTTTTACTGAATTTAGTAAATCAGCAAGATTATTTCAGATTTTCTTTCTTTTTCAGTACTGGAAAACATTCAAGAATGAGATGCACGTTAATGGCGTTGTTTGTTATGTTGTTGTTATAGTAAAAGTTTGTTAAAAATATAGAAATTATGTGTGTTGAAGCTTAGACTGATTTTTAACTTATTAAGCAAGAAGGATTAAAGCAATTTATTATATTAAATGTGCAATAGAGGTCAGACTCTATGTTGTGTTATTGGGATACGTATTGGTAAAATGTTGCATGGATTTTGTTGAGATAAAAGTTAAGATATTTGGAATAGAGAATCAATGATAACATTTTTTATTTATATAGTATTTGAAGTCTTTTTTTTACAACAAAATTGGAGTCTATGGAATTTTGTCTCGCCATAGCAATATCAAAAAAAATAGTAAATTTGTATTTTGAAAGAATGACCGTAACAAAAGTAAAGGAAATAAAGGATTTGAGTTTTATGCAAATATTTTTATGAAGGATGAAACAGATTGATTGTTAAATTGTTAAATAAGATGAATATTTTTTTATTGCTGGGGTGATGAAGTGGCTTTAAGATATCCACTATAAAGCATTCTTTAAGTTTAATATAATAAATATATAAGGAATATTATAGAGCGTTGTTGTGAAGAATGGTAATTTTGGTATTGTATTTTTTTTGACACTAGACATTAAAGTGCCTGAAATGAATGAAGTTTTGAGTATTCCAAAAGAAATTTAACAAAAATCGTTTATTATTTTATTTATTATAATGAATTGCATATGACTCTATAGATTTTGACTGATAAAGGTAAAGAAAGAGACACTTTAGTTGCGAACAAACCCTTCGCGATATTGTTAAAATTTTAAGAATCTTTATAAAAATATCACTGCCGAAAAAATTTAGAGAAGAAAAGATTGTTACTATGCCATGATATTCACAGATTTTATCATAATTTTAAAAAAGTAGGTTGTTATAATTGCTTCAGTACTTTGAAACTCAAAAATTTGACACTTTTTTGCTTTATAACTCGGAATTTATAAATTAACATTGATAGAGTCATCTTTTGAAGATTAACTAAACAATTTTTTAAAAAACTAAAAGAAAAAAATTAGATTTAAAAATAGCATTTTAACTATTATTTTTTTTGACAGTTCTATATTATCTTTTTTTAAATAAAATTTGTCATTTTAAGAGGATATTTTAAGAAAAAAATTATTAAGAAGAATAAAAAAGAATTTAGGGTGTTATGAAAGAAAACGATGCATACTGTCAATGAATGAAAATTAGAACTTTTAAATTGTTTTTATTTGTAACTTTTGAGTTAAAAAATTTTTAACTAATATCAAAAATACCTTATGCTTCATAAAAATTTTATATAAACCAAACAAGTGATAATGTTAAAGTTGCATCAAAGTGTAAAGGAAATTTAAATTCTATGACAAAGTTATCTAAATCGTCTTAGGAATAATAAAATGGGGAAAAAAATATTTTCATCAAACAGAAAGGCTTATTATAACTATGAAATACTTGAAAAACTTGAAATAGGAATTATTTTATATGGATACGAAGTGAAGTCGGTAAGGCGGTCAAATGTAAGTCTTGTTGACGGTATAGTAAGATTTTCAAACGGTGAAGCTTTTGTTGAAAACGTTTTTATTGCCTCGTACGAACAAATATCCTCGCATATTGCAGATTACGATACTAAAAGAAAAAGAAAGCTTTTAATGCACAAATCTGAAATTAATAAAATGTGTGCAAAAGTTAAAGAAAAAGGCCTTACTGTTGTTCCTCTAGAAGTTTACATTGGAGAAAAAGGAAAGGTAAAGCTTTTAATAGGACTTGCCAAAGGTAAAAAGTCTTATGACAAAAAAGAAGCTATAAAGAAAAAGGATATTGATAGAGAAATGGCAAAAGAATATTAAATTGTATATGTCAAATTTATGAACAAATCTAAAATAATTTCTGTTAAATCCTCTGCAGGCTCTGGCAAGACTTATAGTCTTGCAAAAAGATATATTTACCTGTTGTTTAATTCTGATGAAAACATAAATATAAAAAATATCATAGCAGTTACTTTTACAAATAAAGCGGCTGTTGAAATGAAATATAGAGTTATAAACTATCTTAAAAAAGCAGCTTTGGAAAAAAAATCCTGTAATTTTTTTGACGATTTAAAGTTATCAAAGCAGAAAATTGCAAAAAAAAGCAAGGCTATTTTGAAGGTAATTTTATCCTGCTACGACAGCTTTAACATAAGCACTATAGATAGTTTTAAAAATCGTATATTAAAATCTTGCGCAATGTGCATTGATATTTCTCCAAACTTTATAATAGAGCAAGATTATTCGGATAATCTTATGTTTGCATTGGAAAATTTTCTTCAAAAAACTCAAAAGTCTACTAGTTTAAAAAATATAGCTTTAAAATGTGTCTCTCAGTATCTTATGAAAGATTCTGGTTGGTTCCCGAAAGAGAACATGTACTCGGAAATCTTAAAAATTTTTAATAAATCTGGAAATTTCGGTAAAGATATAACTTGTGTTAACGAGACAAATTTTAGAACAGTAGTTGATTCTAAGTCGGAAGCAATTGTAAGAAAAGTTAAAAATTTTTCAAAATTTCTCTTCAAGTTGAAATTAAATACTTATTATTGCAAAGCAATTGCTAAAGTTCTTGAGACAGGTAAGAAATTATTTATCTCAGCAAATGATATTCCTGCAAGGTTTAAATATAAAAATCTTGAATATTTAAAGAATTCTCTAAAGTCCGATAAAGCTGAAAATTTATGGCATGAGATACATAAAAGTATTTGCAATTTATGTGAATTTCAAGTTGAAAACTACTACTGCATTTATTCGCAAATATATTTAGAAGTTGTTCTTGAACTTGATAAACAGTCAAAAAAAGATGGAGTTGTATATTTAAACGAAATAAATGAAAAAACTGTTAAATATTTTCGAAGTAATGACAATATAATGTCTGAAATTTATTATAGACTGTCTGAAAAATACAAACATTTTTTGATAGATGAATTTCAAGATACAAGTATTGTTCAATGGGATGGGATAAAAAGATTTTTAGAAGAAATTTTGGCTGTCGGTGGAAGTTTCTTTTTTGTAGGAGACGAAAAACAAGCTATATATTCTTTCAGAGGTGGCAAGTTAGAATTGTTTAGCTCTGTTTTAAGTGAATTTTCTTCAGCTGAAGTAGAAAAAATATATTTGAATAAAAATTTCAGAACAGGAAAAGTTATAGTTGATTTCAACAATAAAATTTTCTCAGCTGGTAATATTAAAAGATTTTTTAACTACTTTTGTGAAAAAGAAAAGATTGAATTGGACTTTACAAAGATAATAGAGCCTTATACTTTTTCCCCGCAAGAAGCTCAAAAAGACGGTGGCTATGTTGAAATCAATACAATCGGAAAAGATTGTATTGATATTGATGAAGATATAAAACAAAGGTTCATATCTTGCATTTTTCAAGCTACTAAGAGATTCAAGACTGGAGATATAGCAGTTTTGTGCAGATCAAATGAGGAAATACTAAAAATAAGTTTATGGCTTTTAGAAAATAACTATGAAGTTGAGTCTTCTCAGACTTTAAATATAAGAAATAACAATTTTATAAAGCAGATAGTTTCATTGTTGACATTCATAGATTCCCCCGTAGATACTCTCTCGTTTTCATCTTTTTTGTTTAGTGAAATTTTCTCTAAAGTTTCAGGTATTTCAAATGAAGAAATAGTAAAATTTATTTTTGATTGCAAATCACAAGTTAAGACAAAAGCACTTTATAAGGCTTTTAGGGAAAAATATAGATACCTATGGAATGAGTATTTTAAGGATTTTTTTGTAAAAGCAGGCTTTATTTCGACTTATGAATTGACTCTTTCTATACTTGAAAAATTTAAGATTGTAGATTTTTGCGAAAAAAAGATTTTTATAATGGGCTTTCTTGAGATTATAAAAGATTTTGAGACTCAAAAACCTGGTCTTAAAAATTTTTTAGAATATTTTAAAAATATTGCTGATGATAAAAGTGAACTTTATATAAAAACTTCTTTTGCAAATGGAATAAAAGTCATGACTATTCATAAGTCTAAGGGACTAGAATTTCCTGTTGTTGTAGTTCCTTATCTCAAACTTTTTTCAGAGTCTGTAAGAAACCCCTATTTTGATGATTCAGGCGAAAAAATAAAACTTTTAAATATAACAGAAAGTCTTTCCGCATTTTCTCAAAACGCGAGAAAAATATATGAAAAAGAAAAATTAAATTTGTTGCTTGAAGAACTTAATATTTTATATGTTTCAATGACAAGAAGTAAATATGAATTTTATGGAATAGTTCCTCCAAAAGTCAAACAGTCAAATAATTTAATATCACAGTTGTTTGTTGGTGAATTTTTTTTTCTTGGGTCTAAGCAAAAATACACCATTAATGATAATCTGGAAGAAAATTTGATGCTGGATTCATATTCATCTTTGGGCTACACAGATATGTATAAATATTTTACAGTTTCAAAAAAAGATATTTTTGATACTACTGAAGCAAGAAAAAGAGGAATAATAATTCACTATGCCTTGTCAACAATTATAACAGTTAAAGGTAAGTCAATAAACAGTGTTATTAAAGAAGCGTTGTTTTTTAGCGAAAGAAGATTTCCTTTTGAAAATGTTGATTTTATAAAAGAAAGTTTAAAAAATTTATTTTCTTCAAAGGAAATTTTAAAGATGTTTTTTTATGAAAAAGATGAAGTTTTTAATGAAAAAGAAATTGTAAATTCTTTTGGGGAGTCCTTTAGAATAGACAAACTCATAATTAGCCGAGATAAGTTCATAATACTTGACTTCAAAAGTTCAAGTTATGATGAAGAAGAAAATAAAAAACAGGTTAGAAATTATGCTTTTCTGTGTTCAGAAGTTTACCCAGACAAAAAAGCCTTTGCTTACATTGTAGATATAGATAAAAGGTTGTTGGTGGAAGTATGTCAAGAATAATAAATGTAGATGTCAATAAGAATATAATTGATTTTGTTTCAGATTATATTTCAAAATCTGACAAAAAAACTGCTGTTATAAGCGGAGGAAAAAGATCCTTCCTTTTTATAAAGAGGAATCTTGCACGAGAATTAGGCAAAGCTTTTTTTTCTCCTGGTTTTTATACCAATGATGAATTTGTGGAAGAATCTATTTTTGAAAAATTTGGGCTTGTCAAAATTCCAGACATTGAAGCAACATATTTGATTTACAAAATCATTAAAGACGAAGAACCTCATCTTTTGAAAAGTGAAACTTCTTTTGCATCATTTATGGAATGGTCTCAAGAAATTTTTTCATTTATAGAACAATTGGATTTGGAAAATATTTCCGAAGAAAAACTTAAAGCTGTAAGAGCGAACGCTGAAATCGGTTACGATGTACCTACAAATATCAATGATTTTTTAAAAAATATTTTTAAAATAAGAAAGAATTTTCATGTAAAACTAGATAGATCTTTCAGAACTACTAGAGGTTATAGTTTTCTTAAAGCTGCTGAACAGGATTGTTTTGAGACTAAAAAAGAATTTGAAGAAATAATATTGCTGACGCCTTTTTATCTTCACAAAACGGAATTTAAAATTTTCAAGAAGCTTTATGACAGTGGCAATCTTACTGTAATTGTTCAAGGTAACCCCAAAGATTTTGGTGTTCTGCAAACTTTGTATCGTGAATTTAGAGAAACAATTCCGAATATAAAACCGTTAAAAAGCAGTTATGAATTAAATATATATTCGGCGGCTGACGATCAGTCTCAAGGAAACTGTTTGAGAAGCTTGATTAGCTCGTATTCGGAAAGTGATTTTGATAATACCGTAGTTATTGTTGCGGAGTCAAAGATGTTGCAGTCTGTGATGTCTGAGATTTCGATAGTTACAAAAAAATATAATGTGTCAGCAGGATATCCTGCTGAAAAGTCAGTCATATTTTTGTTGGTAAATGAGATTGTAGAAGCACAGCTTTCAAGAAGAGGAGAATATTACTACTCAAAAGATTTTGTGAAAATTTTAATGAATCCGTTTTTTAAAAATATGAAATTTTTTGGAGACAGTGATATATTAATGGCTGTCGTGTATAAAATTGAAGAAGCTTTAAGCCAGAACTCAGATAAAAATTTGAGCGGAAAAGCGTTTGTTTCTTTTAAAGAAATAATTGAAGATAAAGATTTAATTGATGATATGAAAAAAAATATCTTAGAAGCGTGGAAGCATCTATGCTCAGAAAAAATTATAAAAATTTTAAATGAAATTTTTGAATGTTTTTTTGCGTCTTGGGAAAGAGTAGAATCTTTTTTAGATTTGTCTGATGTTATTTTTAATTTTTTAAATAAACTGTATAGTATGTCTGTCATTAAAAGTTATCCATTAAATATAGAGGCTATGGACATTCTTTTATCTATGTCTAAGGAAATGAAATATGGAGAGGTTGCTAGAGTAAAATTTAAACACGAAGAAATATTTTCAATTTTTAAGAAACTTATAAAAAATAAAAAAATACCTCTTTCTGGATCACCGCTAAAAGGATTGCAAGTATTGGGTCTTTTGGAATCAGGAAATCTTTCATTTGATAATGTTTTTATAGTTGGAATGACAGATTCTGCAATACCTGTCGTAAAAAAAGATTACTCTTTAGTCCCTAAAGATATAATGCATGCTTTAGGTATTGAGATGACGCATAAAGAGTATGAAATACAAAAATATCATCTTAGCAGACTAATTGCTGGGAGTAAGAAATTGAGTCTTATTTACCCAGACAATGCAAAAGAAGAGCGAAGTAGATTTATAGAGTCTATTATATGGGAAAAGCAACTTGAAAGCAGAGATTTAAATGCTGTGAAGGTAAATAGATTCGTTTTGTCTAAATTTTCAATAAAGAAAGCATTGAAACAGAAATATGCAAAAACACAGGAAATTAAAAAATATTTGAAAAGTATGTTGTACACTTATAGCAAAATAGATTCTTACTTAGCTTGCAGATTAAAATTTTATTTTAAATATGTATTGTCTCTTGGCAACGAAACCGAAATAGGTGGCGATGTTTCTAGTGATGATATAGGTAAATTTGTACACGATTTTCTAAAAGAAGTTTTTCACAAAAATATTAATTTTGAGTTGTTGAAAACAGAAAAGTTTGAAAAATTTTTTTTTGAAAAACTTAACAATAAATTTAACTCATCATCTCGTTTTAAGTTTAGGGAAGATGCGTTTCTTCTAAAAGAAGTTTTTAAGTTCAGAATGAAAAAAATTTTGGAAAAAGAGAGACAAAGAGACTTCAAAAGCGTTTATATATGTGAAAAAGAATATAGCTCAAGCATCCAAATAGATTCCGGGTATACTTATAAATTAAATTGTATAATAGACAGAATAGATACTAACGGCAAAGAGTATGCGATATTTGATTACAAAACTGGATATATTTCTGAAAACATAATATCAAGTAATTTTGAAAAATTAGAGTTTAATAGGCAGACTATAAAGAAGTACGTTAAGTCTTTACAACTTCCTTTATATAAGTATGTTTTTGAAAAAGAAACAGGGTTAAAAGTTATGCGATGTGGTTTATATAATATAAAGAAAGCTGAAATTGTAGATTTTCCAATGCAACAATATATAAATGAAAGATGTATAGATATATTAAAATTTTTGCTTAGTGAGATAAATTCAGGTGATTATTTTATTTTTGACGAGGAAGACGAAACTAATTGCAAAGCTTGTGAATATTTTTACATATGCAGATAATTATTGCTTAATAGTATAAATATAAGGCTTTCAAAATGCTTTTACAAATAAAATTTTTATGATTGATATGAGATTATTTCTAGCCTTCCATTACTGTGCTTTTTTGACTTTCGTATTGCTGCATTGCCGCATAGATAGCATATTAAATGTTTTTCAATTTTATTCCGTTGGTTTATATAATAATATTGCTAATATTACTACTGATTAGTGACTACAAAATGATTTGAGTGAAAGATTTTTTACGATAGGTAAAAATTTGTGTGCGAAAAATAAAGTTTAGTATAATATTAACAATAAATAAGGCAATATTGGAGTTTTTATGAGAAGTGATCAAATAAAAAAAGGCGTTGTTAGAGCGCCTAATAGATGTTTGTTATATTCTACGGGTATAAGTCCTAGAGATTTAAATAAACCTTTTATAGGAATAGCTTCGTCTTTTACAGATTTAGTTCCTGGACACGTCACTATGAGGGACATGGAAAGGTATATAGAAAGAGGTATTGCAACGGGAGGAGGAGTTCCATTTATTTTCGGCGCTCCGGCTATATGCGACGGTATAGCCATGGGACATAGTGGTATGCATTATTCGCTTGGTTCAAGAGAAATAATTGCGGATTTAGTTGAAACCGTTGCAAATGCTCATATGCTTGATGGTCTTGTTCTGCTTTCAAATTGCGATAAAATTACGCCTGGCATGTTGATGGCTGCTGCAAGACTTAATATCCCTGCCATAGTTGTTACGGCAGGCCCTATGGTGACCGGTATGTATGATAGAAAAAGACGCTCAATGGTAAGAGATACTTTTGAAGCTGTAGGTCAGTTTCAATCAGGTAGAATTACTGAACAAGAGCTTGAAGAGCTGGAAATGGCTACGTGCCCTGGAGCTGGAGCTTGTCAGGGAATGTATACGGCAAATACTATGGCGTGTTTAACAGAGGCTGTGGGGATGTCTTTGCAAGGATGTGCGACAGCTCTGGCTGTAAGCGCAAAGAAAAAAAGAATTGCATATGAATCAGGCATAAGAGTAGTTGAGCTTGTAAAAGAAAATATTAAACCTAGAGATATCTTGACTTTAGATGCTTTTAAAAATGCAATTACTGTAGATATGGCTTTAGGTGGTTCCACAAATACAGTTTTGCATCTTCCAGCTATAGCTAATGAAGTTGGCATAAAACTTCCTTTAGAGTTGTTTGATGAAATTTCTAAAAAAACTCCCCAAATATGTTGTTTAGAACCTGCAGGTGATCAATACATGGAAGATTTAGACAATTCTGGCGGAGTGTCTGCTGTACTGTCTGCCATTATGGACAAATTAATGACTTCAAAGACAGTTACAGGTGTGGATATAAAAGAAATAGCAAAAGTAGCAAAAATTTTTGATGATAACGTTGTAAGATCAAAGAATCCTTACAAACCTGAAGGTGGTATTGCGGTATTAAGAGGAAATATTGCTCCAAACGGTTCTGTTATAAAACAAGCAGCTGTAGTCGAAAAGATGAAAGTATTTGCAGGCAAAGCAAGATTATTTAACTCTGAAGATGATGCGATGAAAGCGATACTTGATAGGAAAATTGTTCCTGGTGATGTTGTTATTATAAGGTACGAGGGTCCTGCCGGGGGACCTGGTATGAGAGAAATGTTAAGCCCTACTAGTGCTTTGCAGGGAATGGGCTTGGCTGATTCCGTAGCTCTTCTTACTGATGGACGTTTTTCCGGAGGAACCAGAGGTCCATGCATAGGGCATATTTCTCCTGAAGCAGCTTCAGGAGGAGCAATAGCAGCTATTAATGATGGTGATATTATAAAAATAAATATACCAGAAAGAACATTAAATGTTGAGTTAAGTGATGATGAAATAACAGCAAGGCTTGCAAAAGTGATTAAGCCAGAGCCGAAGATAAAAACAGGTTACATGGCTAGATATGCAAAATTGGTGCAGTCGGCAGATACAGGGGCAATTTTAAAATGATGAAAAAATTTTTTATTAAAATGTTCTGGGAGTTATGAAAACTGTTACATTTAAAATGTCTGCTGAGTAAACTAAAATTATTATGCTTGTTTGATGGTGTTGTGTGCTAGTGTCAAGGTAGATATTTGGAATTGTAACCAGAAGAATAAAGAATAAAGATATGAATATTGACAGAAACAGTAATATAATAAGGAAATAAGCGTGAAAAAAAAGACAGGGGCACAAATTTTAATTGAGAGTTTGTTAAAAGAAAATGTTGAAGTTGTTTTTGGTCTTCCCGGTGGACAAGCTTTGCCAATATTTGATGCAATGTATGGTTCTAAACTTAATTTTATTTTGATAAGACACGAGCAAGCTGCATCTCATATGGCAGACGGCTATGCTCGTTCCATGGGAAGACCTGGCGTGTGCATAGTTACTTCGGGGCCTGGTGCTACAAATATCGTTACTGGACTTGCTAGTGCATATATGGATTCTGTTCCAATGGTTGCTATCTCAGGACAGGTAGCAACGAGCGTTATAGGGCAGGATGCTTTTCAAGAAGCCGACACTATAGGGATAACAAGACCAGTAACAAAACATAATTTTTTAGTTAAAGATGTAAAAGATTTGGCGAGAACTATAAAAGAAGCGTTTTATATTGCAACTACTGGAAGACCAGGACCTGTTTTGGTTGATATTCCTATTGATGTTCAGCGAGAAGTTTGTGAATTTGTTTATCCTGATAAAGTGGAAATACGTTCTTATAAGCCTAACTATAATGGGCATATTGGACAGATAAAGAAAGCTGCTGAACTTATAAATAAGAGCAAGCATCCGGTTTTTTACATTGGCATGGGGGTGGTTGTTTCTAATGCTGAAGATGAAATTTTGGAGTTGTCAAAAAAAGCAAATATTCCCGTAACCAACACTTTGCTTGCAGTAGGGGCATATCCTTGTGATATAAATCTCAGTTTGGGTATGCTTGGCATGCATGGAACTTACTGTGCCAATAAGGCTATGCAATCTGCAGATATTATTATAGCTGTAGGTGCAAGATTTGATGACAGATGTACTGGCAAAGTTTGTGACTTTGCAAGAAATGCAAAAATAATTCATGTTGATATAGATCCAACTGCAATATCAAAAACTGTTGATGTTGATATTCCTATTGTTGGTGATGCAAAAACAGTTTTAAAAGAGATGATTGGTTTGGTTGATAAAAAAGGTAGAAAAGATTGGATTAAAACAGTGGATTTATGGAAAAAAGAACATCCTTTGTCTTATAAGAGAAATGATGATAAGCTTCATCCTCAATATGTTATAGAAAAGATTTCTGAACTTACCAAAGGTGAAGCTATTATAACTACAGAAGTAGGTCAGCATCAAATGTGGTCCGCTCAATATTATAAAGCCAAACATTCACGTTTGTTTTTAAGTTCAGGTGGACTCGGAACTATGGGGTTTGGGTATCCTGCGGCTATTGGGGCAAAGTTTGGAAATCCGAACAAAGAAGTCATAGCAGTTGCAGGTGACGGGTCCTTTCAGATGAACATGCAGGAAATGGCTGTTGCGGTTTTAAATAAAATTGATGTAAAAGTGGTCATATTGAACAATCAGTATCTGGGCAATGTCCGACAGTGGCAAGAAATGTTTTACGGTAAGAGATATTCTCACAGTTGTCTTGCTAAACGAAAGGAATGTCCTAAGTGGTGTAGTACGCCAAATAGACATTCTTGTCCTGTCTATGTACCAGATTTTGTAAAATGGGCTCAAAGTTACGGCGTTTTAGGTATAAGAGTTACTAAGAAAAAAGATGTCGAACTAGCTTTAAAAAAGATGCTTGAGACAAAAGGTTCTGTGGTTATTGACATGTGGGTTGAGATAGAAGAAAATGTTTTTCCAATGGTCCCTTCAGGTGCTTCACTCGATGAAATGATAATCAGAGCAAATGGGTGATGAGTAATATAATTTTCGCCTCAAATAAAAAAATTGTATAATGGGATGAATAATGCGTCATATGATTTCTGTTTTAGTAGAGAATAAATCTGGTGTTTTGGCAAGAATATCAGCTCTTTTTGCTGCACGTGGTTTTAACATAGCTTCGCTTTCTGTAAGCGAGACGGAAGATGTTGCAATTTCAAGAATGACCATTGTTGTAAAAGGTAATGAATCAATTTTGGAACAGGTAACAAAGCAATTAAATAAACTTGTTGATGTTATAAAAGTCAATGATTTTAATGATGTCGAGTATATAGCAAGAGAGCTTGCTCTTATAAAAATAAATATTGCAAATAAGGCTTCACGCGATGAAATTATCAGACTTGTCGGTGTTTTCAAGGCTAAAATAATAGACATATCACAAGATTCGGTAATAGTTGAAATAAGCGGTAATGAAAGCAAGTTGAGTGCTTTTATGAAAGTTGCTTTGGCTTATGGTGTGAAGGAAACTTGCAAAACCGGAGCTTCAGTTTTATATCGTGGTAATTCTGGTAGAGTTAAATAAAGAAGTAAAGTTAAGGGGGAAAAGAGATGAAAGAAGCAAAAATGTATTATGACAGTGATGCAAATTTAAGTTTGTTAAAAGGAAAAACAGTTGCTATTTTAGGGTATGGAAGCCAAGGGCATGCACATGCGCTTAATCTTAGAGATTCTGGAGTAAGCGTTGTTGTTGCTCAAAGAGAAGGCGGGTCTAATTATAAAAAAGTTGTAGAAGATGGTTGGAAGCCTGTAAGTATAATAGAAGCTGTTAAACAATCTGATTGGATTCACATTCTTTTGCCTGACGAAGTTCAGAAAAAAGCTTGGGAAGATGATATAAAGCCTAATATTAAGAAAGGAGCAGTTCTGAGTTTTTCACATGGGTTTAATATACATTATCAACAGATAGTTCCTACTTTTGATCTGGATGTAGTAATGATAGCCCCTAAGGGCCCTGGTCATCTTGTAAGAAGACAGTATGAAGAAGGTAAAGGCGTTCCTTGTTTGGTAGCTGTTGAACAAAATACAAGTGGAAAAGCAAAGGAGTTAGCTCTTGCTTACGCTAAGGGTATAGGTGGAACAAGGGGTGGGGTTCTTGAAACGACTTTTAAAGAAGAAACTGAGACAGATTTGTTTGGCGAGCAGGTGGTTCTTTGCGGCGGAGTGGTTGAGTTGATAAACTCAGGGTTTGAAACACTTGTGGCTGCAGGATATCAGCCTGAAATTGCATATTTTGAATGTTGTCATGAAATGAAACTTATAGTTGATTTAATTTTTGAAGGTGGATTTAGTAAGATGAACTATTCAATTTCCGATACAGCTGAGTATGGTGAATATGTAACCAGAAAGAGAGTAATAACTGATGAGACAAAAATTGAAATGAAGAGAGTGTTGTCTGATATTCAATCTGGAAAGTTTGCAAATGACTGGCTTAAAGAAAATAAAGACGGTAGACAATTTTTTAACAAAGAAAGGAAGGATATAAGTGAAAAGCTTATAGAGAAAGTGGGTGCAAAGCTTCGTTCGCGTATGCCTTGGGTGAAAAAGTAATAAGTTTTTTTGGAATTTGGAACTTATAGGGGCAAATCTCTTGGCAAAGAGTTTAAAAATTTTTATAGTTTTAGTCATGATTAGTTTTGCGTTTTATTTTGCTTTTAATATGATAATGATTTCTTTGGTTCACAGTAAAAAAGAAATATCAACACCAAGCATTGTTGGGAAAAATCTTTATAATGCCATTGATGAGATTTCTAAATATGGTTTTGGTTTAAGAGTAGATGGCAAAGAGATAAGTCAAATTGTTCCCGCAGGAACAATTTTAAGACAAAACCCTCCAGCAGGGATGTATGTTAGAGAAGGCAAAGTAATAAAAGTTACAGTAAGTTGCGGGGGACAGATTATTTATGTTCCAAACCTAATAGGACAAAGCATCCGTTCGGCTGATATTTCTTTAAGAGCGGCAACATTGGTTATGGGTGAGGTTACAAAGAGGTATTCTGAAGTTGCCGACAAAGATACTGTTGTCGCTCAAGACATTGCACCAGGAACTAAAATTGACAAAGATTCTGTTGTAAATCTTATTGTTTCTGATGGACAACCACCAGAAAGAATGATTATTATGCCTGATTTTATTAACAAAAATTTTCAAGAGGCTATTGAGTGGTCGTTGCAAATGGGCATAGTTTTAAATATAGCAAAAGAAAAATCTGCTGAATTTGATTCCGATATTATTATAAGACAATATCCTGAGGCTGATAGAGATATAACAAATTTACAGAGTATAAGTGTAACGGTTACAGAAAGAGTTTAAGTGGAAAATAGAAATGAAGAAAATTATTATAGCGCCGTCTATTTTGTCTGCAAATTTTTCAAATTTAGCACGTGATGTTAAAATGTTAGAACAAGTCGGGGTTGAATGGATTCATATAGATGTTATGGATGGGCATTTTGTTCCAAATATAACAATAGGTTCTGGAGTTGTAAAATCATTAAGGAAAGTTACAAACTTATTTTTTGACGCTCATCTTATGATTACAAATCCAGAAAAACATTGGGAAGACTTCAAAAAAGCTGGAGTTGATTTGATTGTGTTTCATCAGGAAATTTTGACTGATAAAAAGAAACTTGCAAAAGAAATAAAAGATTCGGGTGTAAAAGCTGGTGTATCAATAAAACCAAAAACTTCCATTGAAGAAATAGAAGACTTGTTACCGTATGTTGATTTGGTTTTGGTTATGACTGTTGAGCCTGGTTTTGAGGGACAGTCCTTTATGGAAGATATGGTTCCAAAAATTAAGTGTCTAAGAAAAATTATAGCCGTGAAAAAGTATAACTGTTTTATAGAAATTGACGGAGGAATAAATACCCAAACAAGCAAAACTTGCATTGAGGCCGGTGCAGATGTGTTAGTAAGTGGCAGTTATATATTTTCTGCTAAAAATCCTACAGAGGCTATAAAGTCGCTTTTTATATGATTCTATATGAAAAAAATTATATCTTTATTTTTTTCGATGGTCTTCTTATTTCTTTTTGGATTTTTTTATGTTTCTGCTGACAATTCTATTTTGACGCAGAGTGTAGATGTCGTTATCGACGGTAGCCATTTTAGAGGAATAAGCATTTATAAAATTTCAGGGGATACTTATTTTTCTGTTAAAGAGCTTGCCGAGCTATATAATGCTGTGCTTGACTGGAAATCGATAAGTTTGAAAGTAACGATGTGTTTTAAAAATAGAAAAATAGATATAAAAGCTAACAGTTCTGAAGTAGTGTTTGGTAGAAAGTTTAAAAAAATGTCATTACCGTCAATATTGGCAAAGAATGATATATATGTTTCACATGAATTTGTTACTTCAAAAGAATTTTCTGAAATTACTGGTGTAAAAACATCATGGAATCCTTCGTCTTTAATTTTGGCAGTAATCCATCAAACAAACATTTCTAAAGTAAAATATTTTACAAAACAGGAAAGTACTAGTGTGTGCGTGCAACTTGACAAATCTCTCAAGTATAGGGTTTCAAAAAATAAAAATGCAATAATTTTGACAATTTTGAGAGGTAAAATTCAAAACGGTTTTATAAACGTAAATAATGGTGTTATTAAAAATATTCAATATGTGACAATAGGTTGTTCGGCTGTTGTTACAATAAATCTTGATCAAGTTCCAAAAAATATAAAGATTGCAAGTTTTTCAAAACCAGCTGAAATATTTGTGGAAATTGAACATTCAAAAAATATTCCTGCAACTACCACTAAAGATGGTGGCGTTTCTGAGGTTAAAAAAATATACATCTCGGATGGTGATGAAAGTTTAAATGATTTAGATTTAACTTCTCCAGAAAAGTTTGGATATTCTCAAGTAAGTAAATTTGAGCATCTTAGCGAAAATGACGAAGAAAATAAAGACTTGAAAGAGACGCTTGTTACAACATTTGAAAGCGGAAGTATAATTGATGACAGTTTTATAATATCCGATGATATAGACACTATTTCTGTAGTTATTCCCAAAAAAGAAATTAAAAAGAAAAAGTTTGAGCGAAAAAAAATTATAGTTGTTGATGCTGGACATGGTGGAAAAGATTTCGGAACTGTGGGGGCAAATGGAATTAAAGAAAAAGATTTAAATTTGGATATAGCTTACGAGCTAAAGTCAATTTTTGACAAAAATGATGATTTTGAAGTTATTTTAACAAGAAAAGATGACACGTTTATTCCACTTGTCGAAAGGACAAATATTGCCAATGAAAACAATGCAGATTTGTTTATATCTATACACTGCAATGCAAATTTTGACAGAAATGTCAGTGGCTTTGAAGTTTATTGCTTATCTCAGAAAGCAACTGACTCTGAAGCTGCTGCGACTGCGGTTCTCGAGAATTCAGTTTTAGAACTAGAAGGAAAGCCAAATAAAAAGCATAAGCATCTTCAAGAAGTATTATGGTCTATGGCAATGAATACATTCATGAACGAGTCTTCAGAGTTAAGTGCGTTTATATGTTCTCAGGCAAGCGGAAGGCTAAAAATACCTAATAGAGGGGTTAAGCAAGCAAATTTTTATGTATTAAAAGGTGCACAAATGCCGTCGGTCCTTGTTGAAAGTGCTTTTTTAAGCAACTATAGTGAAGAAGCTAAGCTTTGCACTAAAAGTTTTCGTGTGTCTGTAGCTGATTCTATATATGAGGGTCTTATAAGATATTATGCAAAAAAAGAAAGAGATAAAAGTTCTAGGTAATAACAATTATCCTATAGGGATTTTTGATTCAGGCTTTGGCGGACTTACAGTAATGTCTGCAATAAATAAAGTTCTTCCTTCAGAGAATCTTATTTATTTTGGAGATACGGCTCATGTTCCTTATGGTGCCAAATCTCGGGACACTATAGTTAGATTCTCCAAAGATATAATATCGTTTCTGATAAAAAATAAAGCAAAGCTTATAGTTGTGGCGTGTAATACTGTGTCTGCTTTAGCTCTGCCTGTTTTAGAAAAAATTTTAAAAATTCCTCCTATTATAGGCGTAATAGAGCCTGGAGTTAGGGTGGCTATAGATGCATCAAAAAGTTTTAGAATAGGCATTATAGGTACTGAGGGAACAATAAAAAGTAAATCTTATCCTAAAGCAATAAATAAACTTGTAAAAGCTAAAGTATATCAACAGGCATGCCCATTGCTTGTCCCTCTTGTAGAAGAAGGCTTGATTGATGGTGAAATAACCGATAAAGTAGTTAAAAAATATATAAAACCTTTGCTTGCTAAAAAAATTGACACATTAGTTTTGGGCTGTACTCATTATCCTTTTTTGAGAAAGATATTAGAGAAAAATTTAGATAAAAATATAATTGTCGTAGACTCAGCCATATCTACGGCCTTAGAAGTGAAGCTTATTTTGGATAAAAAATTTTTATTCGCATCAAAGAATGGTAAAAAATATTTAAAATTTTACGTAAGTGATAATCCTGAGAAATTTAAAAAAATAGGAATGAGGTTTTTTTCAAAAGATATAACGATCATAAAAAAAGTAGATTTGGTGGGTTGAAAGGAAAGAGTACTCTGTGTTGCTAGATAGACTAGCGAATGAGGTAAAGAGCCTAAGTGATTTTTTTGAAAAAGTAAAAGGATAACAATTAAAACATGTTTGACAAATATAGAGGTAAAATGAAATATAAGCTTTCAGTAACTAAAAATTTTGCTTCAGCGCACAGCCTTAGAGAGTACAAAGGCAGATGTGAGAATATCCATGGACATAACTGGAAGATAAGGGTGTCTTTTTCAGGTTCAAAACTTGACAGTACGGGTATGCTTATAGACTTTACAAACATAAAGAAATATCTTGATCAAATTATTTCATATCTAGATCATAAATTTTTAAATGAAATAGAGCCTTTCAATAAAATTAATCCTACAACGGAAAATATAGCTATGTTCATTTATGAACAATTAAAGCAAATAGAAACTGAAACTGCAAAAGTATGCGAAGTTGAGGTTTGGGAAAGTGAGTCCTCTTCGGCGGTCGTTAGTATATAACTGGCAGCTGTATTTTAGAAGTAGTATTATTATGCCCAAGTGTTAGCAAAGCAAAAAAAGACG
The DNA here is from genome assembly GCA_031264325.1 of Endomicrobium sp. Classification (GTDB taxonomy): domain Bacteria; phylum Elusimicrobiota; class Endomicrobiia; order Endomicrobiales; family Endomicrobiaceae; genus Endomicrobiellum. The sequence goes on from JAISEE010000016.1 coordinate 22,660, forward strand.
CTCAAGAGTCAAAAATAATAGGATAGTTATTGATGGAGTTATATCTATTTTGTGTTGGGGTTAGACAATAATTTGAAAAGTGTATAATAATTAAGAAAAGGTAGAAAATAAAAATAGAATAATTTAACATATTAATATAGTATAATATTGAATAGTTAATATTTAGATGGTAGAGGTTATTATGGAAAAAGAAAAGGCAGTATTAAATTTTGTGAATTCGAAATCAGAAGAATTATTTCGTTTAAAGGAACACGCTTTAATAGGTATAAGTCCGTTTAATAGTTATTATTCGGAAGAGAATTTAAAAAAGCTTTTTTCATGGGGGCTGTCAACTTTTAAAAGAATAAGTATTTTTATACCAGATGGGATTTCTATGTACACATTGCATGCTATGGGATATTCTCAAGAGAAAGCCAAGAAAAAGACGAAATTACATGATAGTAATTTGAAAAATAAAGCGATAAGAGCTTTAGTGGTAAATAATATTTCAGAGGTTGAAGCCAACAATATGATAGTTTTTTGCAGTGATCTCATGAATAATGAAAGATATTTAAAATTTCATGATACTTATAAAAAATTATATGAAAATGATGAAGATTTTAGGAAAGGATGTTTAGCAACTTCAAGAGTTGTTTTAGAGAGTAAAGGTTTTCAAGGAGATGCGAACCATGAAGCTGTGAGAACAGCCGTAAAA
>JAISEE010000025.1 GCA_031264325.1 Endomicrobium sp.
GTTGCTGTATTTTGGAAATAATATTAATTATTATGTTTTGAGTTGATTGACACAAAATAGAAAAGTTTAATAGTTAAAGAACGATAACAGTTATTTATGGAATTATATCGTATTTTTGAATTGGGTAGATAAGTTGGTTGAAGAAAACATAATAAATTAACAGTTGGTAGGAAAAAAGATAGAGTAATTTAATATACTTACATATTATTGTTATATTTATATATATAATTATAGATATATATAAATATAACAAAATAGTTTTAAATATATACTCCAATAAGAAGATGTAAAGCGTAAATATTTTTATTTCTGATGGAATACCTTGGCATACGCATTTCAGCAGTTGGATACTTTGAAGTTAAAGAAAAAAAGATTACATGACAGCAATAACTTAAGCATAAAGTTATAAGATTTCCGTTGCGAGTAATTTAAAAGTTTAAAGTAAGGTAATTTTAAAAGTAACCTTATGTGTAATCAAAAATATGTTAGAGTTTCCATAATACTTATAAGAAAATATTTCTTCCATTACAAGGAATAGTGATGTGTTTCACATTGTTGTCAAATATTTTCCTAGCTGAAACTTTAATAGATTTTTTTGAGTTAATATATAATATAGTCTTTTAGTAAGAGTTTGTTTGGTAGGTTAGGTTTTGATTTTAAATCAATGATCACCTATCAACAATTATGTTTTGATGGATAAGATAAAAGTATTATGGAATTGGACAAAAAAATAAGTTAAAAAGTGATACCTTAAAAGGTGTAAACAGGATATGCGTTTATTGAAAAGACGCAAATGGGAGTTTATTTAGGTTTGTAATTAAGTTGGAGCGCAAGAAATATTATGATTTAAGTTTTAGAGGTTTTAAGTTTATATGTAAAATAAATTACGATTTGACATGGAAGGGCGTTGTTGAGATATGAGATGCTAAATAAAATAGATCAGATGGTTTTATAAGATTGAAGTATTTGTAAGAACTTAAGAACTTAAGAACTTAAGAACTACTGGAGTATTTAACCTTTTTGTATAGGCAAAACAATAATAATGTTAATAAAGAAGTCTCTATATTTACGATGATAAGAGAAAATGTTGTAGGAACAAAAGCATGTTTAGCGATAGACATGGCAGGCATTAAAAAGAAGGAAGATCTGAAAACAAAATTGAAATTTCAGGAAGAGCTTGTATAGAATAGCATGTGATATATGGCATATGTAAGTTGTGCTAATATGGTTCTGTTAATACTTCGGTAGTGAGAAAATGTTAGCAGAGAAAAAAGAAGTATTTTAAATTTGCCAAAGGAAGGATAAATTAGTATTTATCAAAGATGAAAATAGAGGTTTTGGGCGTATGATATCAAATATAATTAACTGGAAAATAGATAGTAGAAGAAAAAAAATAGAGAGGAAAAATCTATAAAAACGATGAAAGAAGAGTATGAAAAATAGACACAATGCAAAAATAGATAGTCCCATGACAAAAGCAATGAATGGATTAAGATAAGAGTCCAAAGAGAATATAGACACAAGTTTATAGTTAGTTTTAAGAAAGCATAAGAATCAAATAATTGAAAAATTAAACTTTATTGGTTTTGAAGTTGAAGCTTGAAGATAATATGTGGCAAAAAAGTGATACTTTATGATGGTTTAGTTTTTTTCCAAATAACATGTTTATACTAATACGGTCTAATAAAGCTTTGACAAATAAAGATAAGAAATATTATTCATAAATTTTTAAAATCTGTTCATCCTGCTTATTTTTTTTGAAAGAAGTATGATTTTTTATTTCTTACGCACTTTTAAGTCAATAAATGCGGAAACAGTTTTTATTGACATTAGTTGTTGTAGATTTTAAACTATCATTGATTTTGCGTTTGAATTTATAAAGCATGCAACAACGTTAAAAATTTAAAAGCAAAAACAACAATGTCGTGGTAGTCTCTCATGAGTTTTTTTTGTTCAATTGAGAGAGAACTATATAGATCTTATTATGTTTTTATATAGTAGCTAATAAAGATGATGATTTTGGATATGATTCAACGACAATTGCCAGTATTTAATACAAAAGATAATGGAACAACCCAAGTATTTGAGATAATTTTAACATTTTTTAAGTGTTATTATAAAATACCTCTTTACTTATAAAATATATGTGTTTTTGGATTTAGATTGCATGGCGTTTATCATTTTAAGTTGCAAGTGTATTTGTTTATATTGTGTTACTTTTTTTGATTTTTTTTTAAGCTGATCTAGGTGGCGAAGTGAGTGGATTTAGAAGTTTCTGTTTACAGTTCAACAACTATTATTTTCCTGTAGTGTGTTATATAGATTGTGAGTATAGTCTAATGGATAAATAACCTCCTTATAACATTATAACATACCAGTTACAAATTTTACATTAATAAAACGTTTGTCAGTATCAACGAAACAGTATGTACTATTTTTTGAACAGTTTTTTTGTAGGTATTTGTAAAGCAATATTGATTAAGAAGAAAACATTGAAAGAGATTTTAGCGTCTGAAAATTTTTGAATACTTTAAGTTATACTTTATTAGGTGGTCTTATTTATGGTTGAAAATACATATTGTTTGCATATATGCGCTAGACATCTCTAATACTTTTTGTTCTTGATTGTTTATATCACTTTTAGTAAAATATTTTTTATTATCACGCTTTTCAAAGCCCCAACATAATGTCTCCTTGTCAAAGATAGTATTTTTTCTAGTTTCAAGCTGCCAATCTAATTTTTATTTTCATAACAAAATATAATAGTAAGAACATAAAAGAAATTAATATTACTACAGCAATTTATGTTGCTTTGTCTATAGTAATAAGTCCAAATCTAATATCGTATGTTTTTTTCTTCTATGTGCGGATATTTTTTTAATTTCGGTTAAAAAAGTTCTTCTTTTTTTGGCTCCTTATATGTTGTTTAAGCATTTGCTTTTTTTGGTGTCACTTTGGGGGGACATGTGGGGTTATTGATAATATTAAATATTTAAATATTTAAATCTTTAATAGTCTTAATGGCTTTATCTTTTGTAATCTTCGGATTTTCTATTTGCAGTTCTTCTATTTTATTTTTTACAATTTTTATCCATTTACCTGCCGGCTTATCAAATATTTCTATCAACTCTTTACCTGAAAACATTTCACCTTTAGGATATAACATATTTTTTAGTTTTAAATTTTCAATTCTTTCATTCAACTTTGCAATTCTATTTTCATCGTTTATTTTGCCATAATTGACTTTTGAAAATTCCATTATTAAATTAAACTCGTTTCCGCATTTTTTAAAAAATTTTCTTATTGCATTGTCCGACCAGCCACTGGTATATATTTTGGTGGATATGTGGTTTTTTATGATAGACGATACCCTTATTATAAAATCTTTTGGATATCTAAGTCTTTTTAAAATATGTTCAGACTCTTTAACACTTTCAGATTTATGTCCTAAAAACGATACTTTATTATCTGTTTTTTTATATGTTTTGAATTTTCCTATATCATGAAGCAGTGCTGATATTCTTAAAGTAACATCGTTTCTTGTTCTATCTAATACTTTTAAAGTGTGTGCAAAAACATCATCAAAGTGATACTTTGACGGTTGTTCTAAATTTTTTAGTCTTGCAATTTCTGGAAGAATTTTTTGCAATAAGTTTATATCATTCATCATTAAAAAAGCTTTTGAAGGAGTTTGTTCGATGATTATTTTATTTAACTCGTCTCTTATGCGTTCAGGTGAAACTATATCTATGCGTTTTGACGAAGTTTTCATGGCGTTATAAGTTACGGCCTCTATATTAAAGCCCAATTGCAAACTTTGCCGCACTGCCCTTAAAATTCTTAAAGGATCTTGTCTAAAAATTATCTCTGCATTTTTTGAATCCGTCACCCTTATCGTTTTATTTTTTATGTCTTTGATGCCTTTAGATGTTAAATCAAGGACTGTCATATCACTTAATCTTAAAAACAAAGCATTGACTGTAAAATCTCGTCTTATGGCATCTCCTTTCAAACTGTTAAGAGTGGTATTTGGATTTCTGGAGTTAAATTCATAATATTCTTTTCTTGGCATTACAAACTCTACTTCTTCACTGTCTATAAATAATTTTGAAGTTCCAAATTTTTTAAAAATAACAGGACTATGTAAGTTGTATTTTTTTGCAAGAATTTTTGAAAAATTTATACTTGGAAATTGTCTACCGACGATTTTGTTTTTAGAACAGACCATAATGTCTAAATCTTTGGGCTCTCTGTCTAAGAATAAATCTCTTACAAATCCACCTACAATGTAAGCTATAAAATTATTTTCTTTCGCTGAAAGAACAATCTTATTTATTATTGATAGGTATTTTTCAGGCAAAACTATGTTTTTCATATACTTTAATACTCATATATTGTAATATATTAAATTATTTATCAGGTTTTTTATTTTTGCAATAAGGATCTTTTTTACAACAGTTACAACTACTTTTATTCTTTAGTAGACGCTTTATTAAAAATATAAAAACAATTGCTATTGTTGCAGTTTGTAACATACTAATCCCCCTTTATCTCTATATACCAAGATTTAAAAACGTTCCTAATTGGAACACAACAAAAGATGCTGTCCAAGCGAAAATAATGTTACCTATAACAAGTAGCGTAAGCCACTTCAAGCTTGAATCTGTTTCTTTAAAAAATGTAGAAACTGACACAATGCATGGCATGTATATTAAACAAAAAATAAGGAAAGTTATCCCCTTAAGAGGTGACCAGTCTTTGTCAGAGGCTATTTTTTCTTTTAGAGGTTGATGGTTATTATTGTCACCTATAGCGTAAATTGTTCCAAGCGTGCTTACTATAACTTCTTTGGCTGCCAAACCTGCTAATAGAGCTATCGCTCTGTTTCCATCCATGCCTATTGGTTTGAATACAGGTTCAAGGTATTTTCCAACTCTTCCAGCAAAGCTATGTTTAAGTTGTATTGCAGCCTGCTTACTTTGAGATAAGCATTCATTTACTGGAACTTTAGGATATTCAAATACAAACCATACAAGCATAGATATGAAGAGTATTATTGTTCCTGTTTTGCGGACATACAGCCATCCTTTTTCCCATGTTTTTAGTAACAATCTTTTCAAGGATGGAAGATGATATGAAGGAAGTTCCATAACAAAATGAGACGCTTCTCCGTTTAGAATAGTTTTGCTTAAAAGTTTAGCCACGCTAAGTGCAATAGCTATGCTTAATAGATACATTATAAACATTATTCTAGTTTGGTATTTTATAGGAAAAAATGTTCCTATAATTAAAACAAACACGGAAAGTTTTGCTCCGCATATCATAAAAGGAACTACAAACATTGTTATAAGCCTGTCTCTTTTTGAGTCCAACGTTCTTGTAGCTAATATCCCAAGAACAGCACAGCCGTTTGTGGAAAGCATTAAAGGTAGAAAAGATTTCCCATGAAGTCCAAACTTGTTCATAATTTTATCCATTATGAAAGCTGCTCTTGTTATGTAGCCTAAATCTTCAAAAAAAGTAATAGCGAGAAACATAAATAATACAAAAGGAAAAAATCCAAATACTCCTCCGACGCCACTAATAATTCCATCAACAATTAAGGATTTTATAGCCCCTTGAGGAATTATCTCTGTTGCGAGTTGTCCAAATTTACTGAAAAATAACCCAAAGATTTTTATGAACGGTATTGAAAAATAAAATGTAAATTTAAAAATTACATACATAACCAAAGCAAAAATAGGAATACCTAAATACTTATTTAAAGCAAACATATCTATAATTTCACTTATATCAATTTTTTTTGTATATATTTTTTTAATGACTGCCTTTGCTATAGAATTTGCAAATCTATAGCGTCTGTTTACAAGTTCTATTTCTAGTTTTTTTTCAAAAATGTTTTTTAGATGCATTTGGCTTTGTTTTAGTTGCTTTAAAATGTCAGCCCTACTATCTGCTTTGGAAATAACCTGCAAAGCTAATGGGTCATTATCTATAAGTTTTATGGAAAGCCATTCTGGCGAAAATTTTGATAAGTCTTTACTTTTTAAAACAAGAACGTTAAGTTTGTCTACTTCTGCTTTAATATTTTCTCCATAATTAACTTTAGCTTTTGTTTGATTTTTAAGTTTACTGTTTTTAGAATAGCTAACTAGGCAATCTAAAATTTTGTCTATTCCTACCGATTTGTTTGCGACAGTATTAAATACAGGAACGCCTAACAGAGCTTCCATTTTTTCTGTGTCTGCAATTTTCCCTTGAGATTTTAAAATGTCAAACATGTTTAAAATTATAATTGTAGGAATGTTTAATTCCGCTATTTGAGTAAACAAATATAGGTTGCGTTCCATATTTGATGCATCTATAGCGTTTATTATAATATCTGGCTTGTTTTCAATTAAAAAGTTCCTTGTAACAATTTCATCTTTAGAAAATGCTGAAAGGCTGTAAATACCTGGTAAGTCAATAAAATTTATTTTAATATCTTTGTATTCTCTCAAGACTTCTTTTTTTTCAACAGTTACGCCTGGATAATTTCCAATATTTTGATTAGATCCTGTTAAATCGTTAAAAATTGTGGATTTTCCTATATTTGGATTGCCGACTATAGCAACTTGAATGAGCTCTTTGGCTGTCATAATTATTTCCTTTTAAGAGTATTTTATCTGCAACTCGGTGATTTAAAACTATTTTTGAATTTTTGATCTTTATCATTACACCACCTTTGTTGTTTCTATTTTCTATTACAGTTATTTTTTCATTTGTGACAAATCCCAACTCGGACAGTCTGTGAGTAAGCTTATCATTGCAATAAGTGGTAGAAAATTTATAAATACCAGGAACGGCTTCGCTTAGTTTGATTGTGCCATTATAATGTAAACACTTATTAAAAGATTTAAATTTTTGAAAATGAGCTCTAATCCAATGTTTATGTAAGTATTTATAAATTTGTTTTATTATTGTTTTAAAATTCATATAGTTTTTAGTTTTATATAAAATTTTTAGCTTAAACTAAAATAACGTTACAATACAATCACTTTTTTAAAGATGTTTTGACCTTACTTATTTCATTCTTCTAAGTAATTTTTTAAACTTAATACATCTTCTTCATTTTTAAAAAAATATTTTTTTAGAAGTAAGTGCAATTTTTCTATTTTACGCACACTTTCAAGTCCTATAGAATGTTCTATCTCGCAAGCTTCTTGATTTGCAACTTTATTATTTACAAATAATAGTTTATTTAGAAAGTTATATAAGATGTCATGTTTTTTTTGTACTTCTAGCGCAAGAGTTTTCCCCAAATATGTTAAATCCACGTATCCGTATTTTTCATGAATTACAAAGTTATTTTTAGCTAAAAATTTTATAGCCGTATTAACACTGGGGCTTTTAACATTTAAAGCTTTTGCTATGTCCCTTATTCTTGCATATTCTTTTTCTTTTTTGAGCATAGCAATTGTTTCAAGATAATTTTCAAGTGACGCACTTAAGCTATTAAGCGGTTCTCTTTTTTTAAATTTCGCCATTTAACTCTCATAGTTTCAAATAGTTAGATTAGTATAAAATTTTTAGTTTATTGTCAATTTTTATAATAGAAAAATTGTTGTTACGGTTTTTTTAATAAAGCTGTTTGGAAAAAATTTTACCTTGATTTTTCTGAGTAAGATTGAAAAAAAGCAACATGGAGCCGCTAAGTTTATAAAATAGATAAACTTAAGATATATTTATAAAGCATAAATAAGTTTTTAAATATTTTTGAATAATATTTTTTTGTTTCATGATGAAAAAAACAAATAGTTTTTTATTTTTTATAAAAACATTGTGATTTTATGTTAAAATAACTTTTTTTAATGTTGAAAGAAGTAATACTTATGGCATACTTATGGCATACTTATGGCATACATAAATAATAACTAGCCTTGGCATAAAAGTTACCAATTATTTATTAACTATTAAAGTAATAATTACATAAGCGGTGAATAGCAAAAATTGTAAAATAGAATTTAGGAGATCAAGGTGGAAGTTATTATGTATAATGCAGGAAGTATATTTGTAGTTGCAAAGATACAGTTAGATAATAAAAAGATATAAACTTAAAAGTAAGGTTTTCAGGGGGGGGGTGACCTAAAGTAGTGAAAATTCTAATAAACTTTAACTACTTGTAGATGGGGAATATTCAAAGATAATATTGGCATTAAGAAGGTTTATAGAGCAACTTAATAATAAACTTCTCTAGCTTATACTTTTGTTTAGTGCAGTTTCAAACCTATCCATGCCTAATTTTATATTTTCAATAGAAGTTGCATAAGAAAGTCTTATGTAACCTTCAGCTCCAAAAGCCATTCCAGGAACAACAGCAACTTTCGCACAGTTAAGCAAGTAATCTGCAAACTCTAAATCTGTATTTATAGTTTTGCCATCAAAAGTTTTCCCGAGCAATTCTTTAATATTTGGAAAAACATAAAAAGCTCCTTCTGGTTTTCTACAAGTTACACCTTTGATAGAGCTAAGTCTAGTTATGATATAATCTCTTCTTTTTTTAAATTCTTTTTTCATATTTTTAACACACTTTTGCGAACCATTTAAAGCTTCAACAGCAGCCTTGATTGAAATTGAACAAGCACTTGACGTGGATTGGCTTTGTATTTTAGACATTGCGGAAATTATATCTTTTGGCCCTGAGGCATAACCTATTCTCCAGCCTGTCATAGCATAAGCTTTAGAAACACCATTTATTATTATTGTAAGTTCTTTTGCTTGATTGGAAACTTGAGCTATAGAAGTAAAGTTAAAATTGTCATATACCAACTTTTCATATATATCATCTGAAATTATAAAAATTTTATGCTTTATGCATACATCAGCTATAGCACTAAGTTCTTCTTGTGAGTATGTGATACCTGTAGGGTTTGATGGTGAATTGATTATTATGGCTTTAGTTTTTTTTGTTAAAACTTTTTCTATGGCTTTAGGTGTAGCTTTAAAATTTGTTTTATCTGTTGTTTGAACAATTATTGGGTCTCCTCCGGCAAGAACAATCATATCTGGGTAAGACACCCAATAAGGTGCTGGAACTATAACTTCGTCGCCATCGTTAATTATAGATTGAAAAAGATTGTACAATGAGTGTTTTGCTCCATTTGATATCATGACTTGCTCGGGAGCGTAAACAAGATTATTATCTCTTTTGAGCTTTTTTATTATGGCATTTTTTATCTCAAGAGTACCTGAAACGGGACAATATTTTGTAAATCCTGAGTTTATTGCATTGATTGCTGCGTTTTTTATACTTTGCGGTGTATCAAAGTCTGGTTCACCTACACCAAAATTGATAATATCTATTCCTTGTTCTTTTAAAGTTTTTGCCTTCGCATCAATAATAAGTGTCGATGATGGTTTAATGGACTGTGCTCTTTTTGAAATTTTCATGAAATTTTCCTTTAAGCAAAGATTAAATATATGTGTTTATGTTTGACAAGTTTTTATAAACTGTGTATATTATATACTCTGGAAAGGAGTAAGTCAAATGTATGCAATAATTAAAACAGGTGGAAAGCAGTCTAAAGTAGAAGAAGGATTAAGTTTAGTAATAGAAAAGCTTAATGAAGCTGAAGTAGGTCAGGAAGTAATTTTTGATCAAGTTCTTTTGCTTGTTGATGGTGACAAAGTAGTGGTTGGAAAGCCTATAGTTGAAGGTGCTAAAGTCTTGGCTACCGTAATAGCCCAAAAGAGATCGCCTAAAGTATTAGTATTCAAAAAAAAACCAAAAAAAGGTTATAAAAAGCTTCAGGGTCATCGCCAGTATATAACTGAAATCAAAGTTACAAAGATTGACGTTATTGATGGGATACATTTGACGCACATGCATAAGTAAATTTTAGGAGAACAGAAAATGGCACATGTAAAAGCACAAGGATCGTCCACCAATGGTCGTGATTCGCATGGTCAAAGATTAGGTGTAAAGATATATGGAGATCAAAAAGCTAGACCCGGAGCGATAATAGTACGTCAGAGAGGGACTAAATACCATCCAGGAGTAAATGTAGGTATGGGAAAAGACAACACTATTTTTGCTAAAGCTGCAGGAACTGTTAAATTTGTTAGAAAGTCAGGTAATAGATGTTATGTGAGCGTGGAGCAGTAAAAATTTAGGAGTTATGCCTAAATGTTTATAGACAAAGTTAATATTTTTCTTACAGCCGGGCGTGGTGGTGGGGGCTGTATTTCTTTTAGAAGGGAGAAGTATGTACCTTATGGTGGTCCCAATGGTGGAAACGGTGGCAAAGGCGGTGATATTTATTTTGAAGGAGATCCTCATAAAGCTACTCTTTTAGATTTATCTTGTAGATCTAAATTTAAAGCCGAAGATGGTCATAAAGGACTGCCGAGTGATAAGTTTGGTAAATATGGCGATGACTTAATAATTAAAATTCCTTTAGGCACTTTAATATTTAAAAACGGTGAACTTTTTGCTGATATAAAAAGTACAGGTGAAAAGATTTTAATTGTAAAAGGTGGTAGAGGAGGTAGAGGGAATGCTTCTTTTAAGACAGCTAAACATATTGCTCCAAGAATTGCCGAAAAAGGCGAGCCTGGAGAATCTGCAGAAGTTAACCTTGAACTTCGTTTGATAGCTGATGTCGGCTTTGTTGGGCTTCCAAATGCAGGAAAATCTACATTGTTATCGCAAATTTCTGCTGCAAGACCTAAAATAGCAGATTATCCTTTTACTACGTTAACTCCAAACTTAGGAGTTGTGGATTATAATGGTAAGACATTTGTTGTTGCTGATATTCCAGGCCTTATTGAAGGCGCTCATAAAGGAAAAGGTCTTGGTTTTGATTTTCTGAGGCATATAAAACGTACAAAAGTTTTATTACATATAATAGATGTAAGTGGTTTTGATGGGAAAGATCCTTATGAAAACTATAAAATAATCAATAATGAATTAAAACAATATTTCAAATATTTTGTAAAAAAATACGTCATAATAGTTTTAAATAAAATTGATTTACCTGGAGCTGTTGCAAATATTAAAAAATTTAAGAAACATATAAAGATCAAGAAATTATTTGAAATTTCTGCAACGACAGGCGAAGGTGTGCAGGCTTTAACCAAAGAAATGGCAAAAATGATCAAAAAATTTCTTGCTTTCAATCCTGAAGAAGAAAAAGAAACAATGCCTGTGAAAAAATATATTTATAAACCTGAATTTAAGATTTATGTTGATGAAGATGGTGTATTTGTAATTACAGGAGAAAAAGTTGAAGTTCTTACAGAAATGACAAAATTTAGCGAGGATGAAGCTTTGAGGCGTTATCAAAATATCCTCAAAAAAATGGGGTTAGAAGTAGGACTTGAAAATATGGGCGCAAAGTCGGGAGATACTGTCCGAATTGGCAATTTTGAATTTATTTTTGAAAAATAATTATTATATACTTTGTAATTTTAATTTAACAAGTCCGTAGCTTATAATACTAATCACGATTTTATCTATGTTTGACTTTAAGGTAGTAAAAAGTTTAATAAATGTTGTTTGATAAAATAACTCACAAACAAACTATCTATATTGTGATAATTTAAAGCATTAAAATTTGACATAGCTCCTTAAAAAATGGTACTTTAAAATATACTTTATTATAATTTATTTATGCGTTATTTATAATACGTTTAATACGTTTACATTGGGCAGTTAGCTCAGCTGGAAGAGCATTTCCCTTACAAGGAAGAGGTCGCAGGTTCAAGTCCTGCACTGCCCATCATTAAAGAAGATAAATATGTATGTAAATAGCTAATATACTTTTGACGAAGTTTATTTAATTTCATAAACTAAGAAGTAATATACTATAAATTTAGTTGGTAACAAAATCATTATTGTTGAAATTGAAAATTTAGTGGAGTTGTTTTAACTCATCAAATTAACGATAGTAAATTATGCAAAACGTAGTTGTTATCATATATCATGATATATGATATATCATGATATATCATGTGTTACCAAATATTATAATTATTAGTTTTGTGTTATTTGTGTTATCTGTAAATCATATTATAGGCATAGAGCTCCGAAGTGTTTTAGAAATGTTTAAATATTAAATCAAGGAAGGTTAAAAGTATTTTTAAAATAGCCAAAGGTAGTATAAGTTATGTCTGAAGTTAATATGTTAAATCTATGTTCTAAGTTGCTATAAGAGCAGTTTTTGCAAATAAAATTTTTGGTTTTCATACAAGTTGGACAATAATTTCCAACAGCTGGCGAAGGTGTAAGTTCCAAAAAAGTTTCTGTTAATTTACAGTTATGAGATACGTATTTAGTGATTTATAAAAGGTGTTTAACTGCAAAAGTTATTTGTTTTTAATGATTACCAAAAGGTTTTTTGTGTCATCGTTCTTAAGAGTTTTTTTTATTTAACGTTAAATCTGTGGTCTACTTTGTCTTGAAATCATCATTGCTTGGATCGTCAATAACGACAATTTTGATTATGTTATTATTTATTCCTTTGAGATGGTTAACAGTCACAGCTCAGCACTCAGCATGATATCATGATATTAAAGATAATACTTTAAATCTGCTTAGCACATATCACACACATATCATTATATTGTTTCTGGCTTTTGTTAAAGAATCTTAAAATTATTAATCGAAAATACCTAACATCTCGACATTTTTATAAGATGACCTCTCTTTGACCCTAAGCTATAAGTAATAGGTATTAGATAAAATAAGTCATATTTTGCAAAAATTGAAAATTTTTTTAATAAAATGATAAAATTAATATATTATGGCAATGTTAGAGATAAAAAAATACGGCGATTCTGTTTTGAGAAAGAAGTCAGATTTTGTTCGAAAAATTAGCAAGGATATAAAAAATCTTAGTGAAGATATGTTTGAGACAATGTACTCGTTGCGTGGCTTAGGATTGGCTGCTCCTCAAGTAGGTTTTTTTTTAAGAGTATGTACTGTTGACGTTGATCCTGATAAGAAGTCGCCACTGGTTATGGTAAATCCAAAAATAATTTCTGGTAGTGATAAGGTATTAGAGCAAGAAGGATGTTTGTCGCTTCCAAATATTTTTGCCAAAGTAAAACGTTTTTCTAATACTGTGACAGAGTATATGGACTTAGAAGGGAAATGTAAAACGATTGAGGCTGAAGGTCTTCTTGCAAGAGCGATTCAACACGAAATAGATCACTTGGATGCAAAAATTTTTATAGATTATCTTCCAGCTTGGAAGAGAAAAAATATAGAAAAAGAAATAAAAAGAAGAAGAAAAAAAGGAGATTGGTGAAAATTTTATTTTTTGGCACAGGCCAAATTTCTAAAGCTTATCTTGAAGCATTGGATTCTTGTGCTAATGAAATTTTTGTTGTAACTATGCCTGATAAGCCTGCTTTAAGAGGACAAAAAGTTACCGCAAGTGCGGTAAAAGTTTACTCTTTGAAAAACAATATAAAATTTATTCAACCTGAAAGTTTTATTATGCCTGAAGTTATTGAAGAGTTAAGAAATTTTAACGCTGATGCTGGTATAGCTGTTGCTTATGGTAAGATTATACCTGAAAGAGTTTTTAATCTGCCGAAGTATAAAACTTTTAATATTCATTTTTCGCTTCTGCCAAAGTACAAAGGGGCAGCTCCAGTACAGTATGCGTTGCTTAATGGGGAAACTGAAACAGGAGTAACGTCTTTTTATATTGAAAAAGAACTTGATACGGGTGATATCCTTATCCAAAAGAAGCTTTTTATAGAAGAAAAAGATAATTCTGAGACTTTATTTAATAAATTTATTCCTTTGGGAATAGGAGTTATGAACGAAACTTTAGAATTACTTCGTTCAGATAAACCAGCTGGCAAACCTCAAGTTGGGGAATCAACTTTTTCTCCAGCTTTTAAAAAGGAAAAAGGGTATTTAGACTGGAAAAAGAAAGTTGGTGATATATATAATCAGTTTAGAGGACTATATCTTTGGCCTGGTATATATTCGGTGGTATCTAAAGGAGCGCTTAAAGGCAAAAGAGTTAAATTTATAGACATTGAAATATTTGACTCTAATTCTAAAAACAGAGATTTTGGAATAATTTCATCGATAGAAAAAAACAAAGGATTTGTTGTTTCATGTTTAAAAGGTAAAATTTTAGTTTCAAAAGTGCAACCTGAAAGCAAACCTGTAATGTCTGCTTGGTCGTTTATTCAGGGCAAACAGTTGACAATAGGTGATAAATTTTAATTTTATAACAGCAAGATAAGGAGTTGTATGACAATTGAAATAAATGAGACTAATTTTGAAAAAGAAGTATTATCATCCGATAAACCTGTGCTTGTTGATTTTTGGGCACCGTGGTGTGGTCCTTGCAAGATGCTTTCTCCTCTTATTGAAGAGATTGCCTTTGAGTACAATGGAAAAGTTAAAGTATTTAAAGTAAATACTGATGAAAATATATCCTTGTCCGCAAAATTTCAAATAATGTCAATTCCATGTCTAATGTTATTTAAAAATGGTGAAGTTTTGGACAAAATAATGGGATTTAGATCTAAATGTGACATAGAGAAGTTTATAAATTCTGCTTTTAGTAATTAAAGGAAAATATGTGTTATATGATGTTATAATAGTTGGTGGAGGTCCAGCAGGACTGTCTGCTGCAATTTATTCGTCAAGAGCCATGTTTAAAACACTGCTTATAGAGAAGAATGGTTGTGGCGGACAAATGATTGTGACTGACTTACTTGAAAATTATCCAGGATTTAATGGAGGTATTAATGGTTTTGACTTGGCTGTTAAGTTTGAAACCCAAGCAATAGATTTTGGCGTGAAAATAGTTTACGACGAGGTTGTGGAAATTAAAAATGGTTTAGTAAAAAAAGTTGTAACTATAAATTCTATTTATGAGTCAAAAACTGTTATTATAGCCACAGGAACCCGTGTAAAAAAAATGAATATTCCTGGCGAAACTAAATTTATGGGCAGAGGCGTGTCTTTTTGTGCAATTTGTGATGCTTCTTTTTATAGAGAGAAAGAAATTTTGGTTGTAGGTGGCGGAGATTCTGCAGTGCAAGAGTCTATATATTTAGCAAAGTTCGTAAAGAAAGTTATTATTTTACATAGAAGGAATGAATTAAGAGCGACAAAGATTTTACAGGAAAGGATGCTATCTTGTCCAAATATATTTATCATGTATAATACGGTTCCAAAGGAAATTATTGGTAAAGATTACATAGAAAAAGTAACTGTAACAGATTTAGAAACAAATCAGGACAAGCATTTGAAAGTTGATGGGATTTTTGTGTTTATAGGTTTCACCCCAATGGTTCCATTTATTAGTGGGATAGCTTTTGATGAGCATGGGTATATTATAACTGATGAGAACATGCGTACCTCCATTGATGGAATTTTTGCCTGTGGGGATATAAGACAAAAACATCTTAGACAAGTTGTTACGGCGACTTCAGATGGTGTTCATGCGGCTTTTAGTGCTGAACATTACATAGACAACTTATGATTATGAAAAATTTTTTAATTTTAGACGGCAACGCATGTATTCACAGGGCATATCATGCTTTG
>JAISEE010000031.1 GCA_031264325.1 Endomicrobium sp.
CTTAAACAGTGTAAATATTATCTAAAAAATAATTTTTTAATTTATTTAAATTTTTATTTGACAGCAGTTCTCTATTTCAATATAATTACTCAATTATGAAAATACACAAATTTAACTTCTTGTCAGCTACAGCATTGTCATTAATTTTTTTTTTATCATATTATACAAATTATACAAATTTAAATTCAGCTGTTGTGCTAGAAAATTCATATGAAAGGCAAACTCTAACAAATAAATCAGACTTTTCAAAGTATATAAGAGGCATACACCTTTCAGCTTGGATAAGCGGTTCTAAAAAACACAGAAAATTAACACTAGAACTTTTTGATACTACAGAATTAAATACCGCAGTTATAGACATAAAAGAATATGAAGGGCAGGTTTATATAAAAGGTATAAAAGAAGTAGAAACAAATAAAGCCTACGTTGCGGCAATTCCAGACCTCGAAAAATATATTCTTCTTTTAAAAAAAAAAGAGATTTATGTTATAGCAAGAATAGTGGTTTTTAGAGATAACACCATTTCCAGGAAGATGCCTTCTTGGGCAATCAAAAATCCTGATGGAACTATTTGGACAGACAAAAAGGGAGTAGCATGGCTTGATCCTTATAATAAAAATGTTTGGGATTATAATTTAAAAATTGCAGAACGAGCTGCTGACATAGGCTTTGATGAAATTCAATTTGACTACATAAGATTTCCTTCAGATGGCAACACAAAAAAATGTAGATATAGCAAGCCTCACTCAACAATAGAAGCCCAAAAAGCTTTGATAGGATTTTTAAAAGAAGCAAAAAAACGTTTAAGTTTAAAAGGAGTTAAAATATCTATTGACGTTTTTGGACTTACAACAACAGCTTCCAACGACATGGGTATAGGTCAAAAAATAGCAGAAATGACAGAACAGGTTGATTACGTAAACCCTATGATCTATCCTTCACATTACGCGAAATGGACTTACGGTATATCGGATCCCAACAAAGAACCATATAAAACTGTTTATAGTTCTATTGAGGGAGCTTTAAAAAGAGTTCCGGAAAAAAAACTACGTCCATGGCTTCAAGACTTTAGTCTTGGATATA
This sequence comes from Endomicrobium sp., assembly GCA_031264325.1. Taxonomy (GTDB): domain Bacteria; phylum Elusimicrobiota; class Endomicrobiia; order Endomicrobiales; family Endomicrobiaceae; genus Endomicrobiellum. The sequence goes on from JAISEE010000031.1 coordinate 1,084, forward strand.
AATATGGCAAAAATGAAGTAAGAGCACAAATACAGGCTTGTTATGATAATAAAATAGGAAGTTGGCTGCTTTGGAATCCAAGATGCACATATACAAGAGGCGCTTTAAAAAATAAAGATGAATAAAATATTTTTCAAATAACCAACAAGACAAACAACAAATATTTCAAAATAAATAACTCATTAGCATAATTGAAAAACTATTAGCGAACATCAAAGCGTATTCTTCGACTTCAAGGCTTTAATTCATCGTACAAAAAAATAATGTAAACATTTAACTATTACATGCAAAAGTCAAATTGAAAAATAAAATTTTTTTAAATCTAAATTTTGTATCTGATTTGTTTTATTCATATTTTTTAAAAACTATTCTTTTCCTTGTACTAATTCTTCTAAAGTAGGTTTATTGCTTTAATCTATAAACCCTCTTCACTGTTCAAAAAAAATTTGCAGGTTTCAAATTTTTTAAAAATATACACGTTTCGTTCTATTTTTATAGATGCTTTATTCCCATGAGATCGGAAAGGGGCCCGGGCCTGGCCCCTAAAAACACCAAAAACATAATTTTTACAACTTTAAACAGAAACTTTTATCTCACCCTCCCCTTTTTTAAAACATTTTCATGACGTTTTTTAACCTGCAAAAAATTATTTATATAAACAAAGTCTTTTAATCTCTTCAGACAACTACTTTAGCACCAAACAACCCAAAACTTTAAACAATACAAATTTTTTCATCTTTAAATTCTTTTTTAAATACTACCCCAGACTTCATATCTAAATCAATCAACCATAAAATCTGTATGAAATTTTTTCCGTAATAATCACACCGTGTCTAGCTCTTATCAAAACTCTATTTGTTTGATCATAACTTTTTATTAAAACCAAATCATGCTGAATTGACGTTTTCATTATCTTCAAAAAATTGTTTTATCTAAATTTTTATTTTCCTCTCTTTGCAATATCCGTTTTTGGAGAATCTCTCTGAGTTTATTTTGTACGCTCTTTATTATATTATCAGGAGTTGAAGCCCCTGCGGTTAAACCTACAGTCTTAATATTGTTAAACCATTTATCATCTAATTTATCTATAGTTTCAATATGGTATGTTTTTGTTTGAGTTTTACATATTTCAGCAAGACGCGTAGTATTTCCTGAATTCCTGCCACCTACAACTATCATTAAATCAACTTTCTTGGCAAGTTTTTTTGCAGATTCTTGTCTTTCAAGTGTTGCTTTACATATAGTATTGTAAATATTAACCTTAAATTGTTTTTTTAAAATTTTAACAATGGCGTTAAAATTTTGAGGAATTTGTGTTGTCTGACTTACAATATTTAACTCACCCATCCCTTTAAACTCAAGCGCTTCCATAGGGTTTTCAATAACAACACACTTACCTGCCCCATAAGAGACAAGTGCCTCAACTTCAGGATGAGAATTTTCACCAACTATTACTATGGTCGTTTCTTGTAAATTTAAATTTTTAATTATATCTTGAGCTTTTTTAACAAATGGACAAGTAGCGTCTATAATATATAATGTTTTATTCTTTTCAAGTTTATTGCGTAATTCTAAAGATATGCCGTGAGTCCTTAGGATTATATAGCCACTTTTAACACAATCTATGTCATTTAAAATTTTTACGCCTTTTTCTTTAAGTCGCTTAACCTCTTGAGGATTGTGAATTATTGGCCCTAAAGTATAGACCTTAGCTTTTTCATTCAAAATTTTTTCTACTAAAGCTATGGCCCTTTTAACACCAAAACAAAACCCGGCGTTAACGTCTGTCTTTACTTCAATGCTTTTACCCACTAAGTATTCCGTTACATTTTTGATATTTTATCCAAAACTTTTTGCGATAAACCTATGTAATCATTCTTTGAAAAATTTTTTGGAGGATATATAGGTTTTCCATACTTTATTTTTATCCGTTTAAACTTTAACATCATGTTCGTATTCTCTATTTTAACCGGAATTAACGGAACCTGAGCATTGCATGCCACCATACCAACCCCAGCTCTGGCTTTTCCCAACTTTCCATCTCTAGAACGAGTGCCTTCGGGAAACATCAAAAGCAAACGTCCTTTTTTAAGGAGATAAAATGCATATCTCACAGCAGACATATCTTGAACTCCTCTCTTAACTGGAAATGCATTTGTTTTTTTTATGGTCCAGCCGAATACAGGAATGTCAAACAACTCTTTTTTTGCCATAAAATACAACGGACGCTTCATGGCTGCACCTGTAAGAGATGGATCAAAGAAACTTATATGATTTGGAGCGATTATTGCTCCTCCAGTGTTTAATATATTTTGCGATCCTTCTATATAGTATCTATAAAATAATTTAAACATTATTCTAAACATTTGTCTACCAAACAAAAATAAAAAAGAAGATTTTTCTTTTACTTGCATATATTTTTCAACACCTCGTAGAAATTTGGAAAAGATATACTAACACAACTTGAGGATTTAATTATAGTTTCTCCATCAGCTATTAAAGAGGCTATTGACAAAGTCATAGCTATCCTGTGATCCTCAAAACTATCTAAAAAACAACCGTTTAAAGGAACACCATTATTGCCACAAATAATAAATCCATCATCAGTAGCTTCAACTTGAGCACCAAGCTTTTTAAACTGACTCACCACGGCGACTATTCTGTCGGTTTCCTTAACTCTAAGTTCCCCAGCTCCTGAAATTTTAGTTATCCCCTCAGCTTGGGTCGCCATAAGAACAAATACAGGAATTTCATCAATCATTCTAGGAACAATTGAAACATCTACATTCACAGCTTTAAGCTTTGAATACTTAGCTTTTATATCACAAACAGTCTCATTAGAAATCTCTCTTGGATTTATTAAAAAAATTTCAGCGCCCATGCGCTTTAAAACATCAATAAAACCATTTCTAGTTGGATTAACTCCAACATTTTTTATTATCAAACTTGATCCCGGAACAATCAAAGCCGCTGCTATAAAAAATGCCGCAGAAGAAATGTCACCCGGAACAGTAACATCTTGAGGCAACAATTTTTGCACAGGATAAACTGTAACGGAATTCCCGTTAACTCTAACATCTGCCCCAAAAGCTTTTAACATTCTCTCGCTATGATCTCTAGACTTCTCAGGCTCGGTATAAGTTGTAGCGCCATCGGCATAAAGCCCTGCAAATAAAACTGCCGACTTAACTTGAGCAGTCGATTTGTCACATATATAATTCATTGCTTTAAGAGTATTTTTCCCTTTTATAACAAGAGGCAATAGTCCTCCGTTAGAACTTATTTCAACTTCCATTTTAGATAACGGTTCTATTATCCTGCCCATCGGCCTTCTTGAAAGACTTTCATCACCAGTTATAATAGTCTCAAAATCTTGCCCTGCTAAAATACCTGAAATAAGTCTTGATGTCGTGCCAGAGTTGCCAGCATAAATATTGTATTTACCGTCTTTTGGCTTTTTTAGATTTAAACCAGCACCTTTTATGTATAAATTTCCATTATTAATTTTAATTTCCACACCCATTTGACTAAAAGCCTCTATAGTTCTATTGCAATCATCGGAAGGAAGATAATTTCTAACTACAGAATCGCCTTCGGCAATAGATGATAACATAATGGCTCTATGCGTTATAGACTTATCCGCAGGAACTTCAACAACCCCAAAAACAAAATTTACTTTTTTTAATTTTATATCCATT
>JAISEE010000014.1 GCA_031264325.1 Endomicrobium sp.
AATATTGTTTTTACTGGTTTTGTTTAATCATTTTACGCGAATTTCATTTCTTTTAAATCTGTCCTTTCTACCAGTTTTTCTACACTTGCACATCAAATTTTATATCTTTCTTAAATCTTTATCATGAGCTTAAACTTTTCAACTATAATTTTTCTACTATAAATAACATATCATCCTAAGCGCGTTTTTTTCCTAGACGTTTATTCTACACATCTCTATTATGTCTTTCTCTACTTAACGCTGCTTTATTTCAAATTTTCTTGCATGGTGTGTTTTGATAAATAAACTGTGTCATGTTAACTATTTTTTTTGTATGCTCTTATTCAATATTTCAACGAATTTTCATTTTTTTTGCATCAATTTAAATAAAATCTTTATAAACCTTATGTTATATTTATCCTAAAAAAAACCAAAATATTATCTCGCTGAAAATTTTACGGGGACGACGGGATTTGAACCCGCGGTCTCTGCCTTGACAGGGCAGTGTGTTTAAACCAGACTACACCACGTCCCCAAGACGAGAATCAATTTTTTAAAGGGTAAACTTTTATATGTGCTTAATTTAACAATAAAAAAAATAAAATTAATATTTCAAGATTTTTTTAATCTTAAAATATGGCCAAACAAACTAATACTCTAACTCTTTATATATAGGAAAACTTTGACAAAGTTTTAACATGTCTCTTTTAATTTCTAAAATGATTTTATCATTATCAATGTTTTTAAGGACTTTTACTATTGATTGAGCTATTTTTATCATCTCAGACTCTTTCATACCCCTTGTGGTAACTGCAGGCGAACCAATCCTAACTCCTGAAGTTACTGTCGGTTTCTCAGTATCGTAAGGAACTTCATTCTTATTCAGAGTTATTCCGGCATTCTCTAAAGTCTCTTGAGCAATATTTCCTTTTACATTTAAAGGTCTTAAATCAACTAAAAACATATGGGAATCCGTGCCACCAGAAACAATTTTGAGCCCATCTCGTTCCAACTCCTGAGCAAGCTTTCTAGAATTTATTAAAACTTGCATCTGGTACTCTTTAAATTCGGGTTCAAGTGCTTCCTGAAAAGCCACAGCTTTGGCAGCGATGACATGCATTAAAGGACCACCTTGTTCACCAGGGAAAACAGCTGAATTTATTTTTTTTGCTATTTCACTGCTATTTGTTAAAATTATCCCTCCACGAGGGCCTCGCAAAGTTTTGTGCGTTGTTGTAGTTATTATATCAGCATATTCTATAGGGGAATGATATACGTTGGCAGCTATAAGACCAGCATAATGAGATATATCGCTCATATGATAGGCCCCAATCTTTTTAGCAATCTCACCTATTCTTTTCCAGTCCCAAATTCTTGAATAAGCACTACCACCACTAATTATTAATTTAGGCTTATATTCTAAAGCAAGCTTTTCCATCTCATCATAATTTATACATCCTGTATCTTTTTTAACACTATAATGAACTATGTTAAACCATTTTCCCGAAATATTATAAGGACTGCCGTGTGTTAAATGTCCACCATGAGAAAGACTCAAACCCATAATAGTTTCACCAGGGTTCAAAAGAGCAAGCTGAACAGCAAAGTTTGCCTGAGCGCCGGAATGAGGCTGAACATTTGCGAAATTAACGTTAAAAAGTTTTTTTGCACGATCGATAGCTATGTTTTCAACAATGTCAACAAACTCGCAGCCACCGTAATATCTTTTGCCAGAATAACCTTCTGCATATTTATTTGTTAAACAAGTTCCCTGTACTTCCATAACAGACTCAGAAGCTATATTTTCAGAAGCTATAAGTTCTATAGTTTCTCTTTGTCTTTTCAACTCTTTTACAAGCACGTCGTAAATTTCAACATCTCTTTTCTTTACATTTTTCATTTTTATCTCGCTCTCGTTAATTACTACACTATAACATACTTTAACAATTCATTAGAATTTAAACACCCTTTCCTTATAATAACATATGGAAATTGTACCATATCTATAACTGTAGATTCAAAAGAAAATTCACACTTATCGCCGTCTACTATAATGTCAACTATTCCGTTAAAATCTAAAACATCTTCATAACTCTTTGAACTATTTTTGGTTGAAACATTGACAGAAGTTGTAAAGATAGGAGTTTTTATCTCCCTAAGAAGTTTAAGCATAAATGTATTATTTGGAATTCTCACACCCAAGTCATTTCTTCCGCCTGCTACCATTTTACCTGTTTCTGTGGTAGGAAATATAAACGTTAATTGTCCAGGCCAAAACTTTTTAGTAACTTCAAGCGCTTTTTTAGAAATGTCAACAAACACTCTAACATCTTCAATATTATGTGTCATTAGAATTAGAGGTTTTTTTTGACTTCTTCCTTTAATCTTATAAATTTTTTTTTGAGCTTCAATATTAAAAGCATCAACAGCAAAACCATAAACAGTTTCTGTAGGAACTATAGCCACTCCACCATTTTTTATTATTTCAGCCACTTTCTTATGAGCATCAGATTTTCTTGCCGAAATCTTTAAAGTCATAGTGATTTACCTTTATATCAAGACATAAAGAACATATTAAACATAACTATCACAAGCTCTAACGACTTAATAAATTTTTGTGTTTCATATCAACTTCAAACTCTGTAATATAACTCTTTAAAAAATATTTTTTACAGTTGCTTTTCTTAATAATAGTTTCAATTTCTACACAAACCCTTTAATACTTAATTCCTATTTTATCTTACAGTCTTACATATATCTATATATTTAATATTTACAAAAAATATAAATATATTGTTAAATGAATTTTTATTGAACTTTTTAGTCTATAAAATATAGCCTCACTTTTAAGTTATGGTTTATCATTTTATTTTATTAAATCAAACATCCAAGTTCAATCTTTTTTTTTGCAAATAGCAATAACACTGTACATCTTGAAATTATTATATTGCTTAATATTGCTTATTTTATGGATAGAATATAGATTTGGGTATTGAAAATTCTTTATTTATATCAAATATCTATATCAAACGTTAATCATCCTCCAGCTTTTATATTTCGCACTCTCAACGAAATTTTTATATTTCATACGAAAGAGTCACTGTCAATCTTGTTTTCACTGTAAAATTAAATCCATTTTCTTCTTACAAATTTAAATTTTCTGCTAACAATACTACAATACAAGAACTACAACTCTTGTATCTTTAAGTTTATATTTTTTTCTAAAAATACCTTTTTAGCACATAAATCAAATATTTTTTCATTTCAATCTTAGACATAATGTCTATATATATGATTTTTCATTATCTCTTTAAACGTACTGTCTTTTATTTTCTTAACTCTATTTTATCATATATTTACTTCGCTTACTCACTTCGCCGATTTTTATTTTATAATTTTACCACATTATTACGTTTGCTAACGTTATTAGATTAAATGCTTTGATTTTAAATAATGTCTGTTCAATACATGAGTTAACGTGTATGTAGAAAAACATAAATTTATTAAAGACCAAATTTAAAAACAATTTCTAGTTATGAACGATAATCACCGTTGATGCGTATGTAATCATACGAAAAATCACACGTATAATACTTACTTGACTCACTGCCAATATTCAAGTCCATAATCACTTTAATTTCTTTCTTAGAAAGGGATTTTTTAGCATCACCTTCAGAGAATTTTAAAGCAAAACCGTCTTTAAAAGTATGAATATCTCCAATATATATGCTAACTTTACTTATATCAAAATCTACCTCAGTTCTGCCTGCAGCAGCAATAACTCTACCCCAGTTGGCATCTGAACCAAACATGGCTGCTTTAAAAAGAGGAGAAGTGGCAATAGTAGAAGCTATAAGTTTTGCATCTTTTTTTGTTTTGGCATTTTTTACTTCAATTTCAATAAATTTAGTAGCACCTTCACCGTCTTCGGCAACAGATTTTGCAAGATCCAAAGTCAACTCGTCAAAGGCATTTACAAAAATACTCAAACCTTCTTTAGACAATTTACCAACTCCACTTTGACCATTTGCCAAAACAATAACAGTATCATTTGTTGATGTGTCACCATCAATAGAAACACAATTAAAAGACTTATCTGCGGACTCTTCTAAAATTTCCTGGAGAGTTGTATTTTCTATATCAGCATCCGTTAATATAAAGGAGAGCATTGTAGCATGAAAACCATGCAAGTTAGGGTGAATCATTCCAGCACCTTTGGCACAACCCCAAATTCTAATTTTACCACCTTCAACAATAACTTCTTTCTCGACTTTTTTTATGAATGTATCTGTAGTCATTATGGCAAGAATAGCCTCTTCTTCATTTTTAAGAGACGCTCCAATACTATATCTCAACAATTTAATTTTTTCAGGAAAGGCATCTTTAGAAATGTTTAAGTATTGTCCAATAACTCCAGTAGAAGCGCATAACAACGAGAGTGAATCCAATCCAAAGATATTTTCACAGACTGAACAGATATATTCAGCATCTTCTAACCCTTTAACCCCTGTACAAGCATTAGCACAACCAGAATTTGCTATAACGCCTAAAAATTTATTCCCAACTTTTAATCTTTCAATATCTAAAAGAACAGGAGCGGCCTTTACTGTGTTTTGTGTAAAAATACACGCTGTACTAGCCGGAACGTCAGAAATAAAAAGAGCCAAATCTTTTTTTCTTTTTTTTTTGGACAACCCTGAACATATTCCGCCAACTTTAAAACCTTTTGGAAGCATTAGCTTTCTCCTAATATTAAACCTGTGGTTTCCGGCAAACCAAACATAAGATTCATGTTTTGAACTGCCTGGCCCGAAGCTCCCTTTACTAAATTATCTATAACTGAAACTATAGTAAGTATTTTTGATCTTTCGTCTACTTTTATACTTATCTCACAGAAGTTTGTGTTTACAACATCTTTAATCCCAGGCATTATGTCTTCATCAAAAACTTTTATAAACTCTCTACCTTTATAAAATTCTCTATATTTTTCTATTACTTTATATGTCTTAACATTTTGTATAAGATTTATATAAATAACTGAAAGCATTCCCCTCTCAACAGGCATGATATGTGGCGTAAAGTTTACAATTGTTTTTTTGCCAGAAAGATTTACAAGCTCTTGTTCTATTTCTGGAATATGTCTGTGGCTTCCAGCAATTTTATAAGCTTTAAAATTTGGATATTCGTTTTTAAAATATTCCAGAGCAAATTTTCTGCCTGCCCCTGAAATCCCACTTTTAGAATCTATAACTATTCCTTTCAAATCTACAAATCCATTTTTTATTGCCGGAGCACAACCTAAAATAATACTTGTAGGGTAACACCCTGGGTTTGCAATTAAAAATGCATTTTTAATTTTTTTATCATTAAGTTCAGATAAACCATAAACAGCTTTGTCTATGTAATTTTTTGCTGTATGGGTTACCTTATACCATTTTTCATACACCTTAGCATTTTTTAATCTGAAATCTGCCGATAAATCTATAACTTTTAAGCCAAAATCAATAAGATATGGAACAATTTCAAAAGCAATAGCATGAGGCAAAGCAAGAAAAATAACATCACAATTAACTGGTATTTGTTTTAAACTCAAAGGCTCTACTTTTAAATTTAAACCTGAAAATTCTGGATAAATGTCTTTTAAGTCTCTTTCCTCAGACAAACTCCTACCATAAATCTTAGTTATCTTAACATTATCATGCTTTGATAGAAGCTTTAAAAGCTCCTCGCCAGTATAGCCAGTTATTCCTATAATTCCTGCCCTAATCATTCTCGCCCCCATCATTACTTTTAGGGTAAGGATATATTAAAACAACAAACTCTCCAAGCAAATCATTTCTATCTTTTATATTTTTCAATACTTCTTTCATTGTTCCTCTTATAAACTCTTCAAACTTTTTAGTTAATTCTCTGGCAAGACAAATTTTAGCATTTTCGCCAAATACTTCTAGACATATTTCAACTGTTTTAAGTATTCTGTGTGGTGATTCATAAAACGCTACTGTTTTTTTCAAATTTATAAACTTAAAAAGCTCTTTTTTCATTTTTCCAACTTTTCTCTTCAGAAAACCACAGAAAATAAAACCGTTTATAGGAAGTCCTGAACCAACCAAAGCAGTTACAACAGCACTTGCGCCAGGCAAAATTTCTATCTTTATACTTTTTTCTATAGCTTCTTTAATTAAAATATACCCAGGATCAGAAATTCCAGGCATTCCTGCATCTGAGATAAGAGCAATTTTTTTTCCATCAGACAATTTATCTATTATTTGTCCAACCCTATATTGTTGGTTATAAGAATAAAAACTTATCAAATTTTTAGATATCCCAAAATGTGACAAAAGCTTTAGACTCTGTACTGTATCTTCACAGACTACAAGATCACATTCTTTTAAAATTCTTAACGCTCTTAGAGTTATATCTTCAAGATTACCTATAGGGGTTGGAACTACGTATAAAATCCCACACATACAATTTTAATTAATCCTGTATAGTTTATTTTAGTATATTTATAAAAATTTTAACAGCTTTATAGTTAAAATCCAAACTGAACAACACTCTATAAATACCTTTTTAAGCTCAAATCATATATTCCTCCACAATAAACGCCTTTTGCTGAAGACCTATAACACAAAATTATTGATTGTTATAGCACCAGCGTCAATAGTAACAGGTATTATTTGCCCATAAATTTCCCCATACTGCTAAACCTAAACTCTCTGGATACCTTTGTCATTCGTTATACCATTCTTAATGATATAAAACAAGCGACACCATTAAGACTGAAAATAAAAAATTTGTTTAAATTTCAGCAACATTCAGTAACATTATAATTTATTAAATTATAATGTTATAAGCACCCCCACTAAAAACCAAACTTTTAATCTTGCTATTAATTCTGTTATAATTTCTTATAAACGCTTTATCTTACAACCTTACCAACAAAGTGTGAAAAAACTAGTTGCAAAATTACTAAAACAATAAAAATTATATGATTTATCATTCATAGTTTATTAAATATAAAATTTGTAATCTTATGTTCTTGAAATATGTTATTTTTATTTTTAAAATTTTTAAAAAGATCTATGTCTCCATAAGTTTCAATAAACATCCAACCTGCTTTCTATAGCTTTTTAAAAACTCATTTTGTCTTTTACCTTCATGCATAATCAATGCGAAATTTGTTTTATGGCTCTATAAATATTTTCAGCTATATCACTTGCAACAATACTTATCTGGCATTTTTCTTTTTCAGCCAACTCTCCTGCTAATCCATGAACAAATACTGCAAACTTTACAGCTTCAAAAATATCATAGTCAATATTTATAAACGCAGCTATCACTCCACTCAAAACATCGCCACTTCCTGCTGTAGCCATGGCCGGGGTACCCGTATTGTTTATATAAATTTTCTCACATGAAGCAACAAGTGTATCTTTACCTTTAAGAACGCATATAAGAGAATTTTTGTCAGCAAAATCAGCTACTATTTTTGTTCTGTTAGCTTTTATGGAACCAACTGAAATATTCAAAAGTTTTGAAAGTTCCCCCAAATGAGGTGTTAATATAAGGTTAGACTTTGCGTCATTAAGCTTGTCTGAAATACCATTAAAAATAGCAATTCCTGAGGCGTCTAAAACCACGGGAATGTTAACTGAAGAAATAATCTTATGAACAAATTTATAATCCGACTCAAGCCCAGGTCCTATAACTATAGATGCAACTTTTTTTAATTTTACGTAGCTAAGAATATCTGACACTGTTTTATATATGTAAAACAACGTCTCTGGAATAGATAATGAACAAGCTTGAATTAAAAAATTTTCTTTAACAGCATATGTTACAAGTCCCGCCCCAGAATAAAATGCTCCTAAACAACACAAAACTCCAGCACCTGGCATAGTTTTAGAACCTGCAATGACTAAAACATGCCCAAAGTCATATTTATGACTGTCAGGTTTTCTTTTCAACTTGCAGATGAAATTTTTAATTTCTTGTTTTTTCATAACACTAAAAAACAATTGCAACAGCTACAGCATATCTTTTAGTATGAGATAAAGATATATTTATTTTATTATACTTCTTATTCTTTATATAAACTTGAGGTTTGCCGTCTTTATTATTTCTGACAGATATATCGGTTATTATAAGTTTCTTATTTTTTGAGCTTAAAGCTTTCCATACGGCTTCTTTAGCCGCAAAGCGAGCAGTTAAATATTGCGTTGTGTTTTTTTTAGCTAAAGAGTATGATATTTCTTCTTTTGAAAATATACATTCAAGATATGTTTTATCTTTGACATATTTATCAAATCTTTTAACTTCTTCTATATCTATACCTATATTCATTTTGACTCTTTTTACGTAAACTCCACAGAATAAAGCATTAAAACATTCATATTCATATTATATTTATATAACTATAATAACTATTGCTTTATAATAATAGGCTTTATACAAAATGATAACGAAAAATTTGTTTTTCTATAACAAAAAACTTTTCTATTCCTTTCACATAAGTTACGCGTAAGTTAATTATATAATATTTTACAATCATTGGTATTTTACCTTGGCAAGACTACTTTTATGCGATTTTGTATATATACTCACCTTTTAAGTTAAATAAAAAAATTAAAATCAATCAAAAAGTAAAAGTCTGTTTTAACTATTTAAGTCTTGTTTATTTTACAATTTTACTTTGCAATAATTTTTCATTATTACTTTTTATATCTTATATATTTCACTTTCTCTTTAAGAGTCTCGATCAATACTATTAATAGTCTTTTAACAGTCTTTGCTTTTTATTTGCATGTAAATTAAAGTTCATTATTTAATACTCGCCACCTTACTTAAAAGGCAATGATATAGTTTTTCAAAATGAGATAAAGAAAAAAAATATTTACATGTTTAGGCTATTTTGTCTCTTCAACTACTTCAGCTAAGTTTTATAATTTATTTACCATTTTTTATCATAAACATTTTTTATATATATATCTGCTGAATCTGTATGTTTTTACAATAGACGAAAAAGCATTGCCATTAGAAACTTCACATAATCATGGATTAAGTCCTTGACATGTTTTCCCATTTATTGAACAAATTATATCATGGACAACACAACTTTATTACAAAAATAATAAACCGCTATGTTCTTTTGGTTATTTATATGCTTACAAAATAAGTCATATGTTTAAAATTTCCAAAAATGTATTTAATTTTAAAATTAAATAATAAAGGTTTAAGATTATATGAAAAAGTGTCTTAATTTAGGTAATAAATAAATGTAAAAGTTTATAAAGTTAGATGACGATTTATATAAAGTTAAAGTTTTAAAAATGCGCAGTCGGCTCATAATAAAATATAACCCCAAAAAACCCAAGCTTTTTACTCAACTGTAACTGACTTGGCAAGATTCCTGGGATGATCAACGTCACAGCCTAATATCACCGCCACATAATAAGACAACAACTGGAGAGGAATTACAGACAAAATGGGAGAAATTAACTCATCGCAATCGGGAATATATATTATGTTATCTCCTTTATCTGAAGCAGTTTTGTCAGATTCACTCGCTATTAATATAATCGTACCACCTCTTGCCTTTACCTCTTCAACGTTTGAAATTATTTTTTTGTAAACTCTACTTTTAATAGCTATAACAACTACAGGCATATTATCAGTAATCAAAGCTATAGGACCGTGCTTCATTTCACCGGCTGCGTACCCTTCAGCATGTATATAAGAAATCTCTTTTAGCTTTAACGCGCCTTCAAGGGCAACAGGGTAATTAATATTTCTACCCAAATATAAAAAACCTCTCTTATGTGCAAATTTTTTGGCAATTTTATAAACATTTTCCGACTGTTTTAAAAAATTTTCTATCTTTGCAGGAACTTCCCATAATTCCTTTAAATATCTTTTTAAGTCTTCTTTTGAAAAATTTTCTTTTCTCCGTGCCAAATCTAATGCAAGCATATAAAGAGCAGCAATCTGTCCAGTAAAAGCTTTCGTAGACGCAACACATATTTCCGGTCCGCAGCGAGTGTATAGCACATAATCAGCCTCACGACTCATACTAGACCCAATAATATTACAAACCGCTAAAGTTATGCAGCCTTTGCTCTTAGCAAGGCTTAGAGCCGCTAAAGTGTCTGCTGTTTCTCCTGATTGAGATATAGCTATAACAAGAATCCTATCATTTAAAATAGGCTCTCTGTATCTAAACTCTGATGCTATATCAACTTCTGTATGCATTTTTGCAAAGTTCTCAAAAAAAAATTTTGAAACAAGACCAGAATGATAAGAAGTTCCACAAGCAACGATATAAACGTTTGATATATTTTTAATATATTCTTTTGACAATTTTACTTCTTCAATATAAGCACGACCTTCATCTGGATAAATTCTACCTCTGAAAGTATCCTCAATAGTTCTGGGTTGTTCGTATATTTCTTTAAGCATAAAATGCTTAAAGCCTTCTTTTTTAATTTGTACACAGTCCCATTTTATATTTTTTACCTTTCTGTCTTTTATGTTATTTTCAATATCAGCTATTCTTACTCTGTTGGCAGTCACTTCGGCAATATCGCCGTTTTCAAGAAAAATCATATCGCGAGTATAAGAAAGTAGTGCTGGAATATCTGAAGCTAAAAAATTTTCACCTTTACCTATACCAACTATAAGAGATGCGTCTTGTCTTGCACATACTATCTTATTTGGCTCATCTTTACATATCACACCAAGAGCATACGAACCTATTATTTCTTTAAGGGTTTCCTGAACTGCAAAAAATAAATTATTTTTGTAATGTTTTTTTATAAGATGAGCTATTACCTCAGTATCAGTTTCAGACTTAAATTCCACGCCTTCTTCTTTAAGACTTGACTTTAATTCAGCATAATTTTCTATTATTCCATTATGAACTATAACTATACTTTTGGTTGAATCTGTGTGTGGATGAGCGTTTTCTTTCGATGGCTTACCGTGCGTAGCCCAGCGAGTGTGGCCTATAGAAATATTCGCTTTTAAATAATTTTTATCTATACTTTCTTCAAGGTTTTTTATCTTACCTATACTTCGTCGAATTTGCAACCGTCCATCTTTAATAACAGCAACACCTGAAGAATCATAACCTCTATATTCAAGTTTCTTTAATCCATCAAGAACTATATCTACAGCATTTTTTTCACCTATATAACCTACTATTCCGCACATGTATAATAGACCTCAGGACCTCTTTGGGTTTATAAATTTGAATTTTGTTCTATCAATTTTTTCATATCAAAAACAGCTTTTTGAAGACCACTAAATATTGCCTTAGAGATTATTGAAAATCCTATATTAAACTCATTCATTCCTTGAATTTTACAAATTTGACCCACATTTTCATAGTCAAGTCCATGTCCAGCATTTAATATAAGTTTTCTTTTAAAAACCTCCTTTGAAGTTTCAGTAATCTTGTTAAACTCGCTTTTGCACTTTATTGACGAAAAACCATTTTCTTTAAAAAGTAAAGAAAATTTTCCAGTATGCAACTCAACCGCATCCGCTCCGATTTCAAAACAAGCAGAAACTTGTTCAATATCCGCATCAATAAATATACTGACCACAATTCCAGCTTTTTGAAGCTTAGATACAATATTAGAAATATTTTTTTTGTTATTTTTAACATCAAGGCCTCCTTCGGTAGTAAGCTCTTCCCTTTTTTCCGGAACTATACACACAGAGTCCGGTTTAACATCTAAAGCGACACAAAGAATTTCATTAGCAACAGCCATCTCTAAATTTAATTTAGTTTTTAAAATTTTTCGCAAGTTATAAACATCATGGTCTTGAATATGTCTTCTATCTTCTCTTAAATGAACAGTAATTCCATAAGCTCCAGCTTTTTCACACACAAGAGCGGCTTCAACAACTGACGGAACATTTTCTCTGCGAGCCTGTCTCAACGTAGCTATGTGGTCAATATTTACACCTAATTTTATCATCTTTACCCCCCCACTCTCTTTTCTCACTGCCCTCTCTCCCTATCTAGTTTTCATTGTGTAAAGATATTTCTTTCTCAACTGCATCGGCTATACTTTCGGCGATATTTTTAATCTCATCAGCATTTTTACCTTCAACCATAACCCTTAAAAAATTTTCTGTTCCTGAATACCTTACAAGCACGCGCCCATTAGGACCAAGAAACTTTTTACATGTTTTTATTAAATTATAAGAATTAGAAAGTTTTTTAAAAGGAATTTTACTCATCACTTTTCTATTTACCAAAGTCTGTGGAAATTTCTCAATAGCATTCATAAATTCTGACATTGTTTTACCTGTACCGCTCAAAGCAGAAAGAATCATAACAGAACTCAAAATTCCATCGCCAGTAGCTAATATATCTTTAAATATGAAATGCCCTGATTGTTCTCCACCAAAAGAGGCTTTGTATTTATTCATGTTTTCCATAACATACTTGTCTCCGACTTTGGAAGATATAACTTTTATCTTTTCTTTCTTCAAAGCGCGAAACAATCCTATATTTGCCATAACAGTTGAAACTAAAATATTGTTTTTAAGTTTTTTTTTACTTTTTAACCACACAGACATTGAAGATAAAAAATAATCACCATCTCTTATCATACCGTTTTCGTCAACACATATCAATCTGTCAGCATCACCATCAAAAGCAAATCCACAAAAAGCATTATATTTTTTCACAGCTTTACATAGAGATTGAGGGTACAATGCACCACAATTTAAATTTATGTTCTTACCATCAGGGTTAACATTTAACGCTATAACACTTGCACCCAATTTTTTTAAAATGAGCGGAGCGCATTTATAAGAAGCACCATGTGCACAATCTAAAACTATGGTCTTGCCTTTAATTTTTTTACCAGAAAAATTTTTTATAATAAATTTTTCATAAAACTTTATAAGTTTTAAATTTTCTTTTAAAGATATCTTTTTTATTGGCAAAACATCTCTTGAAACAATGTATTTATTTATTTTTGTTTCTATTTTTTCCTCTATTGATCCTGAAAGTTTATATCCATTAGAATTAAAAATTTTAATTCCATTATCCATATATGGGTTATGGCTTGCCGATATAACAAGCGCCGCACAATAGCTTCCATTTTTTACAAGCAAAGAAGCTGCAGGTGTAGGCATGATGCTACCAAACACCATTTTTGCTCCACTGGCAAACATTCCTTCAGAAAGTTTTGTCTGAATTCTTTCACCGGATTCTCTAGTGTCGCGGATAATAAGAATACGTTTGTTTGTACCCAAAACCTCGACTATAGAGCGACCTATAATATTAAGAGTAGTATTGTCAAATGGAAATTTAGAAGAATCCCCTCTAATTCCATCCGTGCCAAATATTTTCATTTACATATATATCTCGCGTATAGCCATACAAAAAACGCAAGAATGAACGCAAGAATTTTTGGGCGTAAATTTTTTTTAATTTTAGCAAATAACATCATCATTTTATTCTCAATGTCTTACCGCCTGTATTGATTATCTCTCGAAGTTTTAAGAGTGATATGTTACCATACAACTTACTATCATGAGCCACCGAAATCTGTCCCGTTTCTTCTGAAACAACAACAACAACAGCATCTGTCACTTCGCTTAATCCAAGAGCGGCCCTGTGCCTTGTTCCAAACAATTTTACACTAGTGGCATGACTTAAAGGGAGAACACACCCAGCAGATATTATTCTAGCGTTAGAAATTATAATTGCACCGTCATGTAAAGGAGCAGATTTATTCTTAAAAATTGAAAGAAGAAGCTCTCTTGAAATATCAGCATTAAGCGACACCCCAGTATCCATAAAATTTTTTAAACCGATTTCATTTTCTATAACGACAAGACATCCCCACATTGAAGAACTTAAATCTTTAACAGCATCAACTATTTCAACTACATAAGAATCCTTAACTTTTGATTTCGATCCCCACAAATGACCACCTACTTGAGCCAAAAGATTACGTATTTCTGTCTGAAATATCACAGCAAATATTATAACCGCTGCAAACCAAAAATTGCCTAAAAGCCATGACAAAGCTTTTAAATGCAAAATATCTCTTGAAACAACAGTAAGCCCCAAGATGAATAGTATTCCGATAAATATCTGTATTGCCTTTGTACCTTGTATTATAAGAATTATCTTATATAATATTAACGTAAGAATAAGTATATCTAAAACATTTGAGATATACGAGTTATAAAAAATAACAAATGTTTTCATTATAGTTCTCTAAAAATTTCTATCATTTTAAAAACATTGACAGTTTCTTTAACATCATGAACTCTTACAATATCGGCCCCACAAAATGCTGAAAGAAAGTTGGCAACTATAAATGACGCTTTATCTTCACCTGCCAAAACTCTGACAAATCGTTTTCGTGACACTGCGCCAAGTACCGCGCCTAGACTAGAGAAAACACTCATATTTTTTATTAGCTCCATATTGTGTTTAATCGTCTTTCCAAAACCTGGGCCTGGATCTACAGCAATATAATCTTCTTTTATTCCAAATCTCATAGCATAAAATTTTCTTTTACAAAGAAATTCATAAACTTCAGAAGTACAATTTTTGTACTCAGGTTTAACTTGCATATTTTTTGGAGTTCCCTTCATATGCATAAGAATCAATCCAGCTTTATAATCACCAATGAGCTTAGCTAATTTATCTTTGCCTTTTCTTAAAGAAAAAATATCGTTTATTATATCAGCTCCTTCTGCCAGTGCAATTTTTGCTGTTTCGTATTTGTAAGTATCTATAGAAACAGGAATTTTAACATGCTTCTTTATTCGTTTTAAAGCAGGCAATAACCTTCTAATCTCAGTTTTTGAATCAATAAGTTTTACCCCAGGTCTTGAAGATTCCGCACCTATATCTATAATCCCAGCACCAAACCTTTCAAACTCAATAGCTTTGTCTAAAGCCTTATCAGGGTCTGTTAACCCATCACCCGAAAAAGAATTAGGATCTAAATTAACTATACCCATAGCAACAGGTTTTGATAAATCTAAAGATTTATTTCTATATCTAAAAATTTTCCTTTTAATTATTATTCTCTCTAAACAACTACCAATCTGTTTTAACCCAAAAGGCTGCAAACTAAGTTTAGGTATAAGCTTGCCAAGTTGAGACAGAGTCACAAGTAATACTATATCTGAAAATCCCTGTTTAAACCTGCTAATATTTTCATTCAAAGCTACATCAGCACCTACAGAAATAGCCTCTTGTTTTAAAATATTTGCTACTCTATTATCTATCCTCTCTATAACTATAAGTTCAAGCATGCCTTTGTTTGCCAAAGACTCATAAACTGCAGGACTACACCTTGTGTTTTTTACAAGTTTTAAAACATCATTAAAATTATTTATCACAGCTTTTCTTACTATCAAATTTTACCTTCCCAAAAGAGATATAGCTTCAGCCCTAGCTCTCATATCTTTTAAAAATACTCCCCTCATAGCTGAAGTAAGTATTTTAGTCCCAGGCTTTTTAACGCCTCTCATTGTCATGCACAAATGTTCAGCTTCAATAACAACCATAACTCCATGAGGCTCTATTGACTTCATTATAGTATCAGCAATTTGCTTTGTAAGTCTTTCCTGCAATTGGAGCCTGTTGGCAAAAACTTCTACAAGCCTTACAAGTTTTGATACTCCTACTATTTTATTTTTTTGAGGCATATACGCTACACAGGCTTTGCCGAAAAAAGAAAGTAAATGATGTTCACATAGAGAATAAAGCGGAATATCTTTAACAAATATTATTTCTTCATGCTCTTCCGCAGAGTAGTGGATAGGAACAAGTTTTGAAGAATCAACTCCATTCCCTGATAAAGTTTCTTTATAAAATTCAGCCACTCTTTCAGGTGTGTGCCTAAGACCTTCTCTCTCTAAATCCTCTCCAAAAGACTCAAGTAAAAGTCTTATAGCTTTTTGAGCTTTTTTTTCATCAAAATTATTTTTTTTCATTTCCATGTTATCCACCATCATTTTTTTTCTTTATATAACCTCTTTTTCAACTGTGACTTCTTTTCTATTTTTTCTGGTACTAGCATTTATCCTACCACAGGAGGCAACTCTTCGCTTTTCATTATTTTATCAACTTCTTCACCATTAAGACTTTCTCTCTCTAAAAGATAGTTTGCAAGTTTATCAAGCACTATTGAATAATCTTTAATAAGTTTCGTTGCTTTAGATTTAGTTTCATCTATAATTTTCTTAACTTCTTCATCTATAAGTTCTGAAGTTTTACCAGAATGTCTTACTTCTTTTGAAATATCTCTTCCAAGGAAAACTTCTTCATTTGGTCTTTGTAAAGTCATTGGCCCTATTTTCTCGCTCATACCAAACTCCATAATCATTTTTGTTGCAATTTCTGTAGCCTTTGAAATATCGTTCTGAGCCCCAGTTGTAATTTCTGAAAACACCACTTCTTCAGCAACACGCCCGCCAAAGAGTATTGTCAATATATCTAAAAGTTCAGATTTTGAAGTTAGGTATTTATCTTTTTCTGGAAGTTGAAGAGTATAACCAAGCGCAGGGCCTCTAGGCACTATAGAAACTTTATGAACAGGATCAGCCGTTGGAAGTAGCTTCGCAACTATAGTATGTCCTGCTTCATGATAAGCTATAACTTTTTTTTCTTTTTCAGACATCATGCGAGATTTTCTCTGAGGCCCCGCAAGAATTCTATCTATAGCCTCTTCCATATTTTTCATATTTACGACTTTTTGATTATTTCTAGCAGCAAGTAAAGCCGCCTCATTTATGAGATTTGCCAAATCCGCACCGACAAACCCAGGAGTTCTTCTGGCTATAACATTTAAATTTATACTATTATCTAATTTAACTTTCTGAGCATGCACCATAAGAATTTCTTCTCTATCTTTTAAGTCTGGACTTGGAACTACAACCTGTCTATCAAACCTTCCAGGTCTTAAAAGAGCAGGATCCAATACATCAGGTCTGTTTGTCGCGGCAATTAAAATAACACCTTCTTTTGTATCAAAACCATCCATTTCAACAAGTAGCTGATTTAAGGTTTGTTCTCTTTCATCATGCCCACCACCAATACCTGCAAACCTATGCCTACCAACAGCATCTATTTCATCTATAAATAATAAGCATGGAGCATGTTTTCTACCTTGATCAAATAAATCTCTTACTCTTGAAGCTCCAACGCCCACAAACATTTCAACAAATTCCGAACCACTTGAAGAAAAAAAAGGAACTTCTGCTTCACCGGCAACGGCTTTGGCAAGTAAAGTCTTCCCTGTTCCTGGAGATCCAAAAAGAAGAACTCCCTTTGGGATCTTCCCGCCCAACTCTTGAAATTTAGTAGGATCTTTTAAAAATTCTATTATTTCCTGCAACTCTTCTTTTGCCTCATTACACCCAGCAACACCTTTAAACGTAATTTTTTTAGTAGCGTTGTTTCCTGCAAGCTTTGCTTTTGTTTTACCAAAAGACATAGTATTTTTGCCAACGCCAATCATCATTCCTCTCATAAGAAAAAACCACACAAAAAGAAAAAGGATCATTGGTAAGCAACCTGTTAACAAAGAACTAAACCAACCTCCTTTTTCGACAGAAGAAAATTCAAAAACTTTATTTTCCTCCATGTCTTTTATAAGACTTGGGTCATTCATAGGAATGGTCCTAAAATTCTTTAAAACTCCATCAGGATCTCTAAATTGACCTTTTATAAAATCCTGTCCAACCACAACTTTAGATACACTACCCGCTCTTATATACTGCTTAAACTGAGAATATTCAAGTTCTGTCTCTAATTCTTTTTTTCCTACAGAATTCATAAGCATAAATATAATTATAAAAAGAGCTATCCAAAAGAGTATATACCATAGGCTTTTTTTCTTCATTAAACCGACTCCTTTATTTTTCCAACATAAGGTAAATGTCTAAAAAATCCACTACAGTCCAATCCATAGCCAACCACAAAATCGTTTCCTATTTTAAAACAATTGTAATCAACGGCAACTTCCATTTCTCTAGCACACTTCTTATCTAAAAAAACACAAGTCTTTATGCTTTTAGGCTTTTTCAAGGATATTTCTTTTATCAAAAAATCTAAAGTAAAACCTCTGTCAACAATGTCTTCAACTATTATAACATCTTTACCGATAATATCTTCTTTAATCCCTGAAACTACTTTCACCCTTCCCTGTGTCTGTGTATCTATGTAAGAGCTAACAGAAATAAAATCAACTTTGCATTTTAAGTTTAAAATGCGTACTAAATCCGCACAGAAAATAAAACTGCCGTTCAAAACTGCAATTATAAGAACATTTTTTCCTGCATAATCTGTAGATATTTGCGCTCCTACTTCCAAAACTTTTTTACAAATATCTTCAGTTGAAATTAAAACGTCAACATTATTATAACTATGTTGTCTATCTGTCATTTTTTTACCCTCCCCTTATAAAACACGCCTTATTGTTTGACTTAATACAAAAATTCCACTTGTCTGATATTTTATGAATAGATAAATGTGACGATAAAATTTTATACATTATTAAATTGATATAAGAATTGTGTTTTTTATGAGGTAAAATATTTTTCAAAATTCTATATTGAACTGCTTTATTATACTGCAAAAACATTGTTAAATCAAGCAAAATTTGTCTTTTGCTAAATTTTACACATTTTTTCAAACATTTAAATGTGATTTCTTCTAAATAAGAATTTTCTATAGCATGTATACGACTTAAATTAAAAATATGTTCAATAGCCATAGTATTTATTTTTTCACATAAAGGAATAATAGAGAGTCTTATTTTATTACGCGTGTAGACATCAGAAAAATTTGATTTGTCTGTACAGAAAGGTAATTTATGTGTACTTATATAATCTTCGATAAATTTCCTTTTAACGGAAAGCAACGGCCTTATAATGCTGAGTTTTTTATCTATATTTCTCTCTTGAGGTATCCCTGTAAAATTTCCGCTTCCCCTTAAAAGCCACATTAGAACAGTCTCAGCATTATCATTGGCGTTGTGGGCAGTAGAAATTTTATTACATTTATATTCTTTAGCTATATTTTCAAGTAGTAAATATCTTAAGTTTCGTCCAGATGTTTCAATAGATATAGATTTTTTTTTAGAATATTCTTTTACGTTGATGCTTTCTAAAATACAGTTAATTCCAAATTTGTTTGACAAATTTTTAACTATTTCGGCTTCTTTAATTGACTCTTTTCTTAAATTATGGTTAAAATTTACTGTCAAAAGCTCTATCTGCATTTTTTTTGCCAAACGCCAAAACATATGAAGCATACAAATAGAATCTTGACCTCCGGAAACAGAAAGTACAATTTTATCTTTGGATTTTACTAAACCGATTTGAACAATATTTTGATAGAAAATATTCCATGCCTTCATCTTCTAAAAACTCCTTCTGTCAACGTTTTTCTTAAGAGAAACAAGAGCTGTAAAATTTTTAATAAATGAAACAATATATTTGTCCGGGTGTATAGTCACATATTTATTACACCAAATAGAAAAAAATTTATCTTTAAACTCTCTTAAAGACACAATATCATTTTTAAAATGTTCGACAAACATAAACATTTTTGCAAAATATTTTGCAACGTCTCCGCAATTATTCAGTTCTATTAAAATAAACAAGCCCTAAATCAAACTATTTATATTCGTCATATTTAGCGTTTAGCGCATTTAGCGTATATTATATTTTTAATATTATATAAGAAAATAAATCAAGAAATAAATCATACTCACTCTTAATATATCTCACTATACCTGAAGATATTTCGTGTTTATTATTTGTTTTTGAAAAAATTAAAAAAAACACAAACCTTTTCATATTTTTCTAAAACGCTAAAATTTATATATTTAGATTGCATATAACTTTCATCATATTTTTCTGGTATAAAATTCATTTCAAAATAATGCTTATATCCTTACCCATTGCTTGTTTATCTCTGTAAACTTAACTTTATACATATTAAAATATCTGTACTTAAAGACTTGTAAATAATCCCTGTCTTTTTTATCCTCTTTTCCAAATCATAGAAACTTTTAAAATTATCTGTGTTAAACTCTTTCAGCTCTACTTTTGTTTCCTGACCTATATCAAAAATCAAACCCAACGTCATCATAAATTTGCACACACTTCCTATCTATAGCTACAAATGTAGGTTTAACTGCGGTTTTGTCAGTCATCTCTTTAAACTTCCATAGAAAATCATTTTTCTAAAACTTTTTCCAACAGGATCTCCTGAAACAATCCAATTGTCTTTTGCCTTAGCATACATTACAAACACATCTTTACTCATCATTTGCTACAAACTCCTTATCCGAAGCCAAAGGCATACATTGAGTAAGTATAATCTGAAGAGTGCATTATTGCCTCTATATCTTTTTTTGTGAACAATATGAATTTATTAAAAAAATTTTTAAGCATATATCCAACGATCACTATCAATATTATAATCCCAACACCAAAACTTGCTCTTAAAAATTTTGCAGGGATGCTGATGTTTAAAAAATTACCAAAAAAAACACATTAAGATCTATCAAAAAAATGTCTTGTCTATTTACAAAACCCCATCCAAGCAGATAATAGGAACACCCCCCCCAGCCAACAATACAAAACCACCATGGGCTAAAGTTTGTTTTAAATATAAAAAATATCTCTGTAAAAATATTTTTTTGAAAACAACAAAACAACTAATAAAGATATAAAACACATAAGAATCAAAACTGACTCTCCAGCAATAAGTATCAAAGCTATAGTAAAAGATATCAAATAGAAAGATATGCTCCACGCTTTTTTAACCCTAAGTTGCAAAGCACGAGATATAAACAAAATACATGTTGTCGTAACACTTAATAAGAAATGTGATAAATACATAAACCAAGAGGGAAGTAAATTTATAAACTGATCAACATTAAATGGAGTTGATGTCGAAAACATAACTATCATACCAACAAAAAAAGAACATAAAGCTATAGCTTGAGCCATAACTGACGAAACTGTTTTTTCAAAAATCTTTACCGCCCTATTAAGCTTTTTAGTAAAAATCATAATTTCAAAAATGCCCAACATAACAAGAGCTATTAAAAGTGGGAAAAAATAAAATACTGCTCTATAGGTAAGAAGTGCGCTTATGACTCTGGGATTATTTGCAGAATTTGGCATTAAAAGAGTTACTGAAGTTTCAAAAACGCCCATTCCGCCAGGCACTTGGCTTATAATCACAAAAAATTGTGATACAAGAAAAACTTTAAGTAGCACAAAATATGATATGTACCCTTCTGGCATAAGAACAAAAAGAGTAAGGGAAGCAATAAGCCAATCGCTTGTGGCAAGTAACACCTGCGCTGTTACAATCTTTATGCTTGGGAAAGAAATAGTCCATTTAAAAATTTTGCGTGGTTTTGAATGAAGAATACTTAATAAAACATACAAAATCAAAATAACTGCGGAAACCAAGCCGATTATTCTTGTTGAAATACTTAAATTAAATACGCTCTCCAATGAAACAGATGCAAAAGTAAAAGTGATTCCACCTACAGTCAAAAGTCCAAGCCATATTGTCGCCGAAGAAAACAGAAGTACTTTTGTAACATCAACCATTGAAACATTGTGCAAAGAATAAAGCCTGTACCTTATAGATCCACCAAAAAGCATGGAATAACCAGTATTATTGGCTAAAACATTGCTTATAAAACACATAAGTATAATATCTTTAGGCTTTATTGAAACCCTAGCATCGATAAACTTAAATGCGACAATATCATAACCGCCTAAAACTAAATAGTACGACAACGCCAAACACATTCCTGTTACAATTCTTACAGCAGGAATTGTCTTTAACGCATTGATAATATCAACATAACTAAGATTTTTTAATTGATTATGTAAAAGGATCAATGCTCCTATAAAAATAAAAAAACATAAAGGAACCAGAACAATTTTTATCCACTTTTTCATTATTTATCCTGTTTATTTATTATATATTTTATATCTATTCTATTATATATATCTCTATATTATATTGTCATAATACTGCAAAAACCACTATTTTCACTGATTTTCACATTTACACCAAAAAGGGAAGAAAGCTTTTCACTTGTAAAAACATTTTTACGTGAACCGTTGGCAAAAATTTTGCCGTTTTTAAAAAACACGAACCTGTTAATTTCAGGAATGATATCTGATACTAAATGCGTCACAAGTATTATATTAGCACCTGTAGCAACTATTTTCCTCATAATTTTATGCAGATTTAATGATGAGGCTATGTCCAAACTATTAGAAGGTTCATCCAAAATCAACACTTTTGGATCATTAACAAGTGCTCTTGCTATCAAAAATCTTCTTGCTTCTCCAGATGAGATAGCCTCAAGCTTTTTATCTTTTAAATATGACACTTCCATTAAATCTATTGTTTCTTCTGTTTTTTTAATCATGCCTTTTGTGACAGCATGATTTTTACCTATCCCAATGCTTGAAAAAAAACCTGACAACACAACGTCAAATCCAGTTATTTCGCAGTGAAAATTGTATTGAAGCTCGTTTGTAACTATGCCAAACATATTACGCAAATCCGCTATATTCCAAACGTCACACCCAAACAATTCACAGACACCATTTTTTGCATAGGAAGGATAAATAGAACGAGTAATCAGCTTTATAAACGTAGATTTTCCAGAACCATTAGGACCTATTATCGCTACATTTTCGCTTGTTTTTATACTTAGAGTAATATCATCTAAAATTTTTTTATCATCCCGCAAGACGGAAATATGTTTTAAATATACAAAATCAGTCATAAAAAATAAATTCCTCTATCTATAATTTATACAAAAATTTTTATTTTATACAAAAAAACAAAAAGTAACAAACTGAAAAAATTATATAATATATAATATAAATATAATATATATAATATTATCTGAATTATTCTGATATGATTTTAAATATTAAAAAAATAAAAGCTAAATATTTCAAATTTTTAGTGTAATATTATTGTTTATAACTTCAACAGAAGTTTTGACTTCTCAAAAGTTATAGGTAGATTTTTCTGGCTTAGTTTTGATGACATGATTCTTATGCAGAGATATTCCTAAACAGTTCAATTGTATTTATATTTGAAGAATCTACGGCTTGTGCACATGTTTTTAAATTTGACGACATTCACGCATTTTTGCTAAATAATAATTTTAAATCTTATATAACAATTTTAACTCTTTGAATTCTCAAAAAAAATTGGAATTATTAACGACATATTGTTATGAAAGTTTAAATTTGGCCATGTCTCTTTATTCTCTTTATAGGAATGGGCATAACAACGCTTATTATGACATACATTGCCTTGATAGAAATAAAATTCTTACAGCCTTTGTCTTTCTTAAATGGTCTGTTTGTTCCAAATGCTCTGATAAAATCGTTTACCAAAAGTTTAAAATTTTTGATTATAAAACATAAGGCCTCTATGGCTAAATATTATTTAGATTTATAGCTGTATTTTCTCTTCTTGAAGTCTCTAATTATTATATTTTGACAATAAAAGAGACGTCGATGATATAAATTTATTACAAAACTTTTAGAGTTATAACATGGATGTTGAAGTGTTTTGGTTATTTTTATAGTAAGCATTCATTATATTTACTGTTTCGTGCTTAACGTTACCTTAAATATTAAATTTATCAGACAAATTGAAAAAATGTACGGTTATTGTTATTGAGGTGAAAGTTGTTTTGATGTCTAAAATCTAAAGATATTTTGATATGTAGTTTTTGTGCGTAAAGCTGAGGTGGTGGAATGGCAGACACACAGGTCTCAGAAACCTGTTCCCGAAAGGGTAAATATGGGTTCAAATCCCATCCTCAGCACTTCATACTTTTACTTAGTGTCAGAAGTTTTAAAAATTCAAATATTTTTTTCTCATGATGAGAGTAAAAATATTATAAATTCTAACTAACTATTATGATGGTCAAAATATGACGTTTTAAATCGCGAAAAGATATTATTAACAAAAAAATAGCTTGACAATTTTGAAAATATTAAAGTAGTCATAATGATCAATTTCCAAGATATTGTTCGTTGTTTTAAAATTTTCGAACAATGCCTTGTTGTTTTTGGTTTAAATTAACTTTAAATATGTTGATAAACGAGATATATTTCAACTGTTATTCATATACTCTTAATTCTATACTTCTAAAAAGTTTATTTAATAGTCTCTGAGGCCTCTGTGGCACCACTATTTCAGATATAAGACCATACCAAATAAAATTTACTCCAAACTTTTCATAAATAAATATTGTATTTCCACTAATAATTCTACTATAAAACAAATTTGCTCGTTTCAATGAAACAATGAAAAATATGCCCTTTAAGTTAAAAACAAATTGAGAAACATCCAAAATACACCATCTCCTCTCCGTTAAAATTATTTTTTACTTACATTTTTATTATAAACTGTCTTCAATTATGATATATTTTATGTCAATATAGAAATAAACTTTTTGTTCTACTCTCACTCATTTATAAAATAAGTTTGTCCAAAAAGACAAACTCTTAAGTTACAGTATCTAGCAAGCCTTACACCTTTTTAATCATCACGTATATCTTTTACGCCTAACAATAACCACCAAGCACATATTTGAAGACTCAGAGAAAAAAATACCAAAACTTTACACGTATTTATTAAAAATAGCATGCTCCAAAAATTTAGATGAAAGTAAATTTTTTTGTTATAAAAAATAAATGTTTCTCTTTATTTTTATAATAAATACAAACGATAAAGCAATTGAACACTATGAGAAGAATATTACCAAGGTCTAAAAAATTGAAAGAAGCTGTAGGCACGTTTAATAAAA